>NZ_JBHVYI010000079.1:0-40338 GCF_042880975.1 Streptomyces sp. NPDC058289 | reverse complement strand
TTTTTAAAACCCCACGTCCACATATCCCCCCCCCCCCAAAACCACACCTTTTCCGGGGGGGGGGCGGGCACCCCCCGCCCCCCCCCCACCCACCGGTTTTTTCATGCCCGCACAGGGCCCTCCGTTCTCGCCGTACCGGCGCCTGTCAGCTCTCGCTGCGGCGCAGCTTCGGCTTGAGGTCCTTGAAGCGGCCGAGCAGTCCGTTCACGAACGAAGGCGACTCGTCCGTGGAGAACTCCTTGGCCAGCTGGACGGCCTCGTCGATGGCCACGGCGTCCGGGGTTCCGTCGACCCAGATCAGCTCGTAGGCACCGAGACGCACGATGTTCCGGTCCACGACCGGCATGCGGTCGAGGTCCCAGTCCACGGCGTAGGTGGCGATCAGATCGTCGATGCGGTCCACCTTGTCGGCGTACCCCTCGACGAGTTCCATGGTGAACTCGTTCACCGCAGGCTGACGGTCGGTGTCCGACCGCGAGTGGCGGACCCAGTCCGCGAGGACCTCGCGCACGGAGACCCCGCGCTGGTCGGCCTCGAACAGGATCTGGAAAGCGCGCTTGCGCGCGTTGCTCCGGGCAGCCACGGTTAGCTGTTCACCCGGCCGAGGTAGTCGCTGGTGCGGGTGTCGACCTTGATCTTCTCGCCGGTGTTGATGAAGAGCGGGACCTGGATCTCGTGGCCCGTCTCCAGCGTCGCCGGCTTGGTGCCACCGGTGGAACGGTCGCCCTGGACGCCCGGGTCGGTGTGCTGGATGGTCAGCTCGACGGCGGCCGGCAGCTCGACGTAGAGCACCTCGCCCTCGTGGCGGGCCACGGAGGCGGTGAAGCCCTCGATCAGGAAGTTGGCGGCATCGCCGACGGCCTTCTTGTCGACCATCAGCTGGTCGAAGTCCTCCATGTCCATGAAGACGAAGTACTCGCCGTCCATGTAGGAGAACTGCATGTCGCGGCGGTCGATGGTGGCCGTCTCGACCTTGGTGCCGGCGTTGAACGTCTTGTCGACGACCTTGCCGGACATGACGCTCTTCAGCTTGGTGCGCACGAAGGCCGGGCCCTTGCCGGGCTTGACGTGCTGGAACTCGACGACGGACCAGAGCTGGCCCCCGTCGAGCTTCAGCACCATGCCGTTCTTGAGGTCGTTCGTGGAAGCCACGGTTTGGGAATCTCCTGCACTGGAAGACCACGGGTGCGCGCACAGCCCGACGCGGGCTAGAGCGCGAGCAGCTCCTTGGTCGTAATGGTGAGTAGCTCGGGACCGCCGTCCGCCTCGGGGCGTACGACGAGCGTGTCATCGATCCGGACACCACCCCGGCCAGGGAGGTGAACCCCCGGTTCGACGGTGACCGGCACGCAAGCGTCCAGTTTACCCATGGCCGTAGGTGCAAGCTGCGGGTCCTCGTCGATTTCGAGACCGACTCCGTGTCCGGTCCACGCCGCGAGGGCCTCGCCGTGACCTGCGGAGTCGAGTACGGAGCGGGCCGCGTGATCCACATCTCGGTACGCGGCCCCGGGCAGCAGGGCCTCCCGGCCCGCCCGCTGGGCGGCGAAGACCAGGTCGTACAGCTCGATCTGCCAGTCGGCGGGGGTCGTGCCGATCACGAAGGTGCGGCCGATCTCGCAGCGGTAGCCCCGGTAGTTCGCGCCGAGGCAGACGGAGAGGAAATCACCCTCCTCGACCCGCCTGTCCGAGGGCCGGTGCCGGGAGCGGCCGGAGTGCGGGCCGGTGCCGACGGAGGTCGGGAAGGCCGGGCCGTCGGCCCCGTGGTCCACGAGCCGGCGTTCCAGCTCCAGGGCGAGGTGCCGTTCGGTGCGGCCCACCAGGATCGATTCGAGCAGCTCCCCGAGGGCCTGGTCGGCGATCTCGGCGGCGATCCGCAGGCAGGCGATCTCCTCCTCGTCCTTGACGAGGCGCTGCTGTTCGACGGCGGTCCCCAGATCCGCGAGGCGCAGCCCGGGCGCCACCGAGCTCAGGGCGCGGTGCCGGCCGACGGTGAGGTGGTGTTCCTCGACGGCGAGGGAATCGGCGCGGGCGGCGGAGGCCGCGTCGGCCGCCGCGACGGCGGGATCCGCCCCCGGGCCGGCCAGCACGGAGAGCCGCAGGTTCTCGTCGAGCCGCCCCTCGTCGGCTTCCCCGGAGGGCTGGCCGGCGCAGAACAGCATGTCCTCGCCGCCCGGACCGAGCAGCAGGACCGCGCCCAGCGGCGACGCCCCGGAGAGGTAACGGACGTTCGCCGGACGCGTGATGAGTGCGGCGGCGTTTCCGGCGGCCGCACAGCGGTCGCGAAGCAGGCCCCGGCGGGCCGCGTACACGTCTGACATGCTTCCGAGCCTACGAGCGCTGCGCGCATCCGGCCTGGTGAGCACAGCCGTCCGGGGGCCGGGCCGGGCCCGGCGGGCGCCGCGGGCGGGAATTTCAGTAGGCCGGTTGGGAGATGACCCGGGCCAGGGTCTCATCCAAGGCGCGGGCGGTGCCCTCGACGTCCAGGTGGGAGTTGTCGATGATCGGCAGCCCCGATCCGTACCAGCCGGCCATGCGGCCGTGGATCCGCGCGACCTCCTCGTCGGAGAGGCGCCGGTTCCCGGAGCGGGCGGCATTGCGCTCCAGGACGATTTCCAGGCCGGGCAGCAGGACGACGGGCAGCAGCGCGGGCCCCACGTGCCGCTTCCAGCCGCCGAGGCCCACCACCGGCCGGTCCGGGAAGACGGCGTCGTCGAGGATGCACGAGATCCCGTTGGCCAGGAAGTTCCGGGCGGCGAAGCCGCAGGTGCGGCGGGCGAGGCGGTACTGGGCCTCGGAGTGGTCGTTCCACCCGGCCTGCGGATCCGCGAAGCCCGAGCACACCCATTCCCGTACGTCGTCCAGGCTGACGTGCGCGGTGGGGACGGGCCGGGTGCCGGCCCAGTGGCGGGCCACCGTGGTCTTGCCGGCGCCCGCGGGGCCGATCAGCAGGACCGCGAGGGTGGCTCCGCCGGTGCCGGGAGCGGCGGGCGGCAGCGGGACGTGCCCGGTGAACCCGTCCGGCGGACCCGGAGCGGCCAGGGGCGCCGCGGGCGCGGAGGGCATGGGAGGCGTGGGCCAGCCCCCCACGGGCGGTACCCCCGGCTGCGGGGGCGCCGCCGGGTGCCGACTCCCCTGCGGCTCCCAGCCACCGCCTCCCACTCCCTGCTGCATCCGCTGCCACTCCGTCTCGTTCCACCACGACTGATGCGAGAACGTTATATGACCCCGGCGGCTCGCCGGGTCACGCGGTCGAGAGGTAGCCCGGTTCAGGGCGGTTCGGGCCGGTTCGCGCCGGCCCGAACCGGCTCAGGCCGTGACCTCGCCGAAGGCTGCCACGAGGACGGCCGGGTCGGGACCCTCCAGGACGGTCGGCTTCGCCAGCCCGTCCAGGACGATGAAGCGCAGCAGGTCGCCACGGGACTTCTTGTCGAGCTTCATGGTCTCCAGGAGCTTGGGCCACTGGTCGCCGCGGTAGGTCAGCGGCAGCCCCACCGAGGCGAGGACGGCCTTGTGGCGGTCTGCGGTCGCGTCGTCGAGCCGGCCCGCGAGCCGGCCGAGTTCGGCGGCGAAGACCATGCCGATCGAGACGGCCGCGCCGTGGCGCCACTTGTAGCGCTCGTTCTTCTCGATGGCGTGCGCGAGGGTGTGCCCGTAGTTGAGGACCTCCCGCAGGCCCGACTCCTTGAGGTCGCTGGAGACCACGTCGGCCTTGACCTGGATGGAGCGGCAGATCAGCTCGGCCGTGTGCGGGCCGGCGGGCGTGCGCGCCGCCTCGGGGTCCGCCTCGATCAGGTCGAGGATCACCGGGTCGGAGATGAATCCGGCCTTGATGATCTCGGCGAGACCGCTGACGTAGTCGTTGACGGGCAGCGAGTCCAGCGCCGCCAGGTCGCAGAGGACGCCGGTCGGCGGGTGGAAGGCACCGACGAGGTTCTTGCCCTCGGCGGTGTTGATGCCGGTCTTGCCGCCGACGGCCGCGTCCACCATCGCCAGGATGGTCGTCGGGACGGCGACCCAGCGCACCCCGCGCAGCCAGGAGGCCGCGACGAAGCCCGCGAGGTCGGTGGTGGATCCCCCGCCGACGCCGACGATGGCGTCGCTGCGGGTGAAGCCGGACTGGCCCAGCGCCTTCCAGCAGTACGCCGCCACCTCGGCCGTCTTGGCCTCTTCGGCGTTCGGCACCTGGATGGCGATGGCCTCGTACCCCTGCGCGGCGAGGTCGTCCCGCAGGGCCTCACCGGTCGAGGCGAGGGCCTCGGGGTGGATGACGGCGACCCGCTGGGCCTTCGTACCGATCAGGGAGCCGAGCTCGCCGAGCAGCTGCCGGCCGACCAGCACCTCGTACGCGTCGTGCCCGGCGCTCGCGCCGACCTGGATCCGCGTCACCTGGTCTGTCATGCGTTCTTCAACTCCAGAGCATCGAGGACCGCCTGGGCGACCTCTTCGGGGGTACGGGCGTCGGTGGCCACCACGACGCGCGCGACTTCGGTGTACAGGGGGCGCCGGGCGTCCATCAGCTCGCGCCACTGGCGGCGCGGGTTGACGGCGAGCAGCGGGCGCGCGGCGCCGAGGCCCACGCGCTTGACGGCTTCCTCGACGTCCATCGAGAGGTAGGCGACGGGCAGCCCGGTCAGCAGTTCGCGCGTCTTCTCGTCGAGGACGGCGCCGCCGCCGAGGGCGAGGACCCCCTCGTGTCCGGCGACGGCGGCGGCGACCGCCTCCCGCTCCAGCTCACGGAAGTACGGTTCGCCCTCGTCCACGAAGATGTCGGAGATCTCCCGGCCCTGGGCCGCAACGATGTCGGCGTCGGTGTCCCGGTAGGAGACTCCGAGCCGCTGGGCGATCAGCTCGCCCACGGTGGACTTGCCGGACCCCATGGGGCCGACGAGGACCACCAGGGGTCCGGTCGCACGGGCGCCGGTCACCGGATCTGCAGGTTGTCGAGGTAGGACCGGACGTTGCGGCGGGTCTCGGGGACCGAGTCGCCACCGAACTTCTCCACCACGGCGTCGGCCAGCACCAGGGCCACCATGGCCTCCGCCACGATGCCCGCAGCCGGCACCGCACAGACATCGGAACGCTGGTGGTGCGCCACCGTGGCCTCGCCCGTGGCCACATCCACGGTGGCGAGGGCCTTCGGAACGGTCGCGATCGGCTTCATCGCAGCACGCACCCGCAACAGCTCACCGGTGGTCAGACCACCCTCGGTACCACCGGAACGACCCGTGGTCCGCTTGAGACCCTCGGGCGTGGAAACGATCTCGTCGTGAGCCTGCGAACCGGGCACACGCGCCAGGTCGAAGCCGTCACCGACCTCCACACCCTTGATGGCTTGGATGCCCATCAGCGCAGCCGCAAGGCGCGCGTCCAGACGACGGTCCCAGTGCACGTGCGAGCCGAGGCCGACGGGCACGCCGTAGGCGAGGACCTCGACGACACCACCCAGGGTGTCACCGTCCTTGTGGGCCTGGTCGATCTCCGCGACCATCTGCTTCGACGCATCGGCATCGAGGCAGCGCACCGGGTCGGCATCGAGCTTCTCGACGTCGGCAGGGGTCGGGTACACCCCGTACGGGGCCTTCGCCGCAGCCAGCTCCACCACGTGCGAGACGATCTCGATGCCCGCGACCTCCTTGATGAAGGACCGGGCGATCGCACCGAGGGCCACACGGGCAGCAGTCTCACGCGCGCTCGCGCGCTCCAAGATCGGCCGAGCCTCGGAGAAACCGTACTTCTGCATCCCCGCAAGGTCGGCGTGGCCCGGCCGCGGCCGCGTCAGCGCCGCATTGCGGCCGGTCTCCTTGAGCAGCGAGGGGTCGACCGGATCGGCCGACATGACCGTCTCCCACTTGGGCCACTCGGTGTTCCCGATCATCACGGCGACCGGCGAGCCCTGCGACAGACCGTGGCGAACACCGCCGAGGAAGGTGATCTCGTCCTGCTCGAACTTCATCCGGGCACCGCGGCCATAGCCGAGCCGCCGCCGGGCCAGGTGTTCGGCCACCAACTCCGTGGTCACCGGAACGCCCGCGGGAAGCCCCTCCAGCGTCGCCACCAGAGCCGGGCCGTGGGATTCTCCGGCCGTCAGCCAACGCAACCTGCTCAATTTCCGTCTCCCCAAGCGAAGTCGTAGGCGCCGTGCAACCAGGCCGCCTTGTCGTACATGTCCTCGTCGGACAGCGCAGCCAGCATCGCGTTGCGCTCCACCCGCGCCTCCCCGGAAGCGTGGTAGAGCCTGCGCCCCATCTCCCGCGCCACCAGCTGCACCCGGGCCGTACGCTCCCGGCGTGCCGCGTTGTACTTCTCCAGACGCTGGACGAAATCGTCCTCGCGGCCGTCCAGCAGACCTGACAGCAGGACCGCGTCCTCGAGGGCCTGGCAGGCACCCTGCGCCGCGTACTGGAGCATCGGGTGCGCGGCGTCCCCGAGGAGCGCGACCCGGCCCTCGGTCCAGCGGTCCACCGGGTCGCGGTCGCACAGCACCCAGGACTTCCAGTCCCGCCCCAGCTCCAGCACCCGGCGGGCCTGGCCGGACAGTCCGGGGAAGGAGCTCAGTACGTGGGCGTGCTCGGCCGGCACACCGGCCACGGCCTCCGTGGCGCCGTCGTCCACGGTCACGGCCAGGTTGAAGTGACTGCCGCCCGCGATCGGGTAGTGCACGAGGTGCCACTTCGGGCCCGCCCACAGGACCACGGTGTTTCCCCGCAGCTCCTCGGGTGCCTCTTCCACGGGGATCACCGAGCGGTAGATGGTGTGGCCGGACACGCGCGGGGGCCCGTCCCCGACCAGCTGCCGGCGGACCGCG
The DNA here is from genome assembly GCF_042880975.1 of Streptomyces sp. NPDC058289. Classification (NCBI taxonomy): domain Bacteria; kingdom Bacillati; phylum Actinomycetota; class Actinomycetes; order Kitasatosporales; family Streptomycetaceae; genus Streptomyces; species Streptomyces sp. NPDC058289. Next base: position 33,533 of record NZ_JBHVYI010000079.1, on the reverse strand, counting down.
GAGTGCAGGCCGTCGGCGCCGATGAGCGCAGAGCCGGTGAGCCGCCTGCCATCGGCGAGAACGGCCGTCACCGCGCCCGCCCACTGCTCGTACGCGACGACGCGGCACCCTCCGAACAGTTGGATGCCCGGGTGGCGACGGGCAGCCTCCAGCAGCGGCAGGTAGAGGTCCACCCGGTGCACCACGGCGTACGGGTTGCCGAACCGGGCCCGGTACTTCTCCGTCACCGGAAGGGCCGCGACCTGCTCGCCGGTGGTGCCGTCCATGAAGCGCAGTTCGTCGACGAGGACGGCGCGTTCGCGGACCTCCCGGCCCACTCCGAGCAGGTCGAGCGCGTGGAAGGCGTTCGGGCCGAGCTGGATGCCGGCACCGACCTCCGTGAAGATGTCCCTGCGCTCCAGGACCGTGACCTGATGGCCGCGTTTCGCGAGCCCGAGTGCCGCAGCGAGTCCACCGATGCCACCACCGGCGATGAGTATGTCGGCCATGGGTGTCTCACCTTCCCTTTCCTGATCAGTGACTGCTGGTGCTCGATCGAGGCGTACGGCTCGTGCGGTCCGGGAAGAGCCGCTCCAGCTCGGCGTGGAAGCCGGGGAAGGTCTTGCCGACGCAGGACGGATCGTCCAGCGTGATGCCGGGGACGCGCAGTGCGAGCACCGAGAACGCCATCGCGATCCGATGGTCGCGGCGACAGGCGATCCGGGCGGCCGTGGGGCGGCCCGGATGGACGGTGAGCCGGTCCGGACCGGACTCGGTGCGGATCCCCAAGGCCCGCAGGTTCTCCTCGACCGCAGCGATCCGGTCGGACTCCTTGAGCCGCGCGTGCCCGATGCCGCGCACCGTGATCGGCGCGTCGGCGAGCGGGGCCACCGCCGCCAGCGTCATGAAGGTGTCGGAGATGTCACCCATGTCGATGTCGAAGCCGCCGCGCAGCGGGCCGGTACCGGTGACGGTCGTCGCCCGGTCGGTGATCTCCACGTGGGCGCCCGCCCGGGCCAGCACCCGGACGAAGCCGAGGTCGCCCTGGACGCTGCCCGTGCCGAGGCCCGGCACGGTGATGCTGCGCCCCGTGACGGCGGCCGCGGCGAAGGCGTACGAGGCGGTGGAGGCATCCGGCTCGATGTCCAGCCGGGCGGCCCGGTAGCCGCCCGGCAGCACCTGGATCGCCCCGCCCTCGAACTCGTCGAACTGGTCGATGTACGCCCCGAATTGACGCATCAGCGCTTGGGTCATGGTGATGTACGGCCGGCTGACCAGTCCCGCGCCCCGTACGACCAGCGGCTGCCGCATCAGCGGCCCGGCCATCAGCAGACCGGTGAGGTACTGGCTGCTGAGCGAGGCGTCCACGGTCACATCGCCGCCGGCCAGACCCCGGGCGGCGACCGTCAACGGCAGTCCGCCGGCCGGCTCGGTCACCCGGACGTCCGCGCCGAGCACGGCCAGCGCGTCGGCCAGCGGCCGCAGCGGCCGGGCCCGCAGCTGGTCGGTCCCGTCGAACCCGAACTCGCCCTCGCCGGCCGCCGCGAACGGCGGCAGGAACCGGGCCGCCGTACCCGCGTCCTCACACCACACGGCGGCGCCGCCGCTCGGCGCGCCGCCCGTGCCGGTCACCTTCCAGACGCCGTCGTCGCCCGTCTCGATGTGCACTCCGAGCCCGGTCAGGGCCTCCCGGAAGGCAACCGTGTCCTCGCTGACCAGCGGATCCCGCAGCAGCGAGACGCCGTCGGCCGCGGCGGCCAGGAGCAGCGCCCGGTTGGTGATGCTCTTGGAGCCCGGGATCCGGGCGATCAGTGCCGGCCCGCTCACCGCGTACCCCGCTGTGCCACGACGCGGGCCAGGCTGGCCCGGGCGGTGGCGGCCACGTTGCCGGCGGTGAAGCCGTGGCGCTCGTACAGCGCGGTGTACGGGGCGCTGGCGCCGAACTGGTCGAGCCCCACCGGGATCCCGGCGTCGCCGAGGAGCTGGTACCAGCCGAGCGCGGATCCGGCCTCGACCGAGACACGGGCCCGCACGGCGCTCGGCAGAACCTGCTCGCGGTATTCGGGGGTCTGCTCCTGGAACCATTCCAGGCACGGCATCGACACGACCCGGGTGGCGATGCCCTCGCCCTCGAGGACGGCGCGGGCGTCCAGCGCGATGTGCACCTCGCTGCCCGTGGCGATCAGCACCACCTGGGGGGCGCCGCCGGCGGCCTCGGCCAGGACGTAGCCGCCGCGTGCGGTGCCCTCGGCCGATTCCACACCGGACGCGGCAGAGCGGTCGAGGACCGGCAGGTTCTGCCGGGACAGGCAGAGTCCGGCGGGCCGGTCGTCGTTCTCCAGGACGGTGCGCCAGGCGACTGCCGTCTCGTTGGCGTCGGCGGGGCGTACGACGTCGAGGCCCGGGATGCCCCGCAGCCCCCACAGGTGCTCGATGGGCTGGTGGGTGGGGCCGTCCTCGCCGAGCCCGATGGAGTCGTGGGTCCAGACGTAGGTGACGGGCAGCTTCATCATGGCCGCGAGGCGGACGGCGGGGCGCATGTAGTCGGAGAAGACGAGGAAGGTACCGCCGTAGGGGCGGGTCCCGCCGTGCAGGGCGATGCCGTTCAGGACGGCGCCCATGGCGTGCTCGCGGATGCCGAAGTGCAGGGTCCGCCCGTACTGGTGGCCCGGGAAGGCCTCGGTCGCCCGGTCGGCGGGAACGAAGGAGGGCTCGCCCTTCATGGTGGTGAGGTTGGACTCGGCGAGGTCGGCGGAGCCGCCCCACAGTTCGGGCAGCGTCGCGGCGAGCGCGCTCAGCACCTCGCCCGACGCCTTGCGGGTGGCGACCTGGCCGCCCGCCTCGAAGACGGGCAGCGCGTCCGTCCACCCCGCGGGCAGTTCGCGCACGCTGATCCGGTCGAACTCGGCCGCCCGCTCGGGGGAGCCGGCGCGCCAGTCCGCGTACCGCTTCGCCCAGACCTCCACGTCGGCGCGGGCCCGCTCGCCGACCTGCCGGGCGTGCGCGAGCACCTCGTCCGGTACCTCGAAGGAGCGCCGGGGGTCCAGGCCCATGGCCTCCTTGGTGGCCGCGGCCTCGGACGCGCCGAGAGCCGAACCGTGGATCTTTCCGCTGTTCTGCTTGCCCGGCGACGGCCAGCCGATGATGGTGCGCAGCGCGACGAGCGAGGGCCGTCCGGTCTCCTCACGGGCGGCCGACAGGGCCTCGTGCAGGGCGGCCATGTCCTCGACGTACGCCCCGGTCACGGTCCAGTCGACCTGCTGGACGTGCCAGCCGTAGCTGCGGTAGCGCGCGGGCACGTCCTCGGAGACCGCGATCAGCGTGTCGTCCTCGATGGAGATGCGGTTGTCGTCCCAGAGCACGACCAGGTTGCCCAGCCGCTGATGGCCGGCGAGGGAACCGGCCTCGTGGCTGATGCCCTCCTCCAGGTCGCCGTCGGAGACGAACGCCCAGACGGTGTGGTCGAAGGCGCTCTCGCCCGGGGCGGCGTCCGGATCGAACAGACCGCGCTCGCGGCGCGCCGCCATCGCCATCCCGACCGCATTGCCCAGGCCCTGGCCGAGCGGGCCGGTCGTGGTCTCGACGCCGGGGGTGTGCCCGTACTCGGGGTGCGCCGGGGTCAGGCTGCCCTCGGTGCGCAGCGCCTTGAGGTCGTCGAGTTCCAGGCCGTAGCCGGAGAGGTAGAGCTGGGTGTACAGGGTCAGGCTGGAGTGCCCGCAGGAGAGCACGAAGCGGTCGCGGCCGGCCCACTGGGGATCGGCCGGGTCGTGCCGCAACAGCCTCTGGAACAGCAGGTAGGCGGCCGGGGCCAGGCTCATGGCGGTACCCGGGTGGCCGTGGCCCGCGGCCTCCACGGCATCGATCGCCAACGCGCGGGCGGTGTCGACTGCGCGCCGGTCCAGGTCGCTCCACTCGAAGGTACGGAGGGATCTCTGCTCGGGGCTGCTCGTCACTGTGCTCAGGGCTCCTCTGCTCGGCCGGGCCTCGGGGCTCGACTGGGTGCTGGTCACACGCTGGTCTTGCGGTCGAGTACGAGGTCGTGCCCGACGATGTACGCGGCCGAGTCGGAGGCGAGCCAGACGACGGTGTCGGCGATCTCCTCGGCGCTGCCCCCCCGGCCGAGCGGGCAGGGGCTGATGGCGTTGATGCGGATGGCCTTGGCGAAGTACTCCTTGGCCGCGGTCCGGGTGAGGGCGCTGACCGCCGCCGTGGACGCGGCGTACGCGCCCAGGCCCGGGAGCATGCCCTGGGATCCGATGTTGCTGGCCGTGTTGACGATGACCCCGCCGCCGGACCGCTCCATGTGGGCGATCTCGTGCTTCATGGACAGCCAGACGCCGGTCAGATTGGCCGTCAGGCTCTGGGCCCAGGCGGTCTCGCTGATGTCCGCGACGCTCTGGTGGGGGCCCAGCTCCGTGGTGTTGTTGAAGGCCACGTGCAGTGCCCCGTGGCGGCGCACGGTCTCGGCGACGATGTAGGCGGCGCCGACGTCGGCGCCTTCCGTGGGATCCGAGACCTCGGCGACCACGCTGTCGGCCTGCCCGCCTTCGTCGCGGATCAGTTTGACCGTTCCGTCGAGCGTCTCAGGGTGGCGTCCGGCGACCACCACCAAGGCTCCGAGCCGGGCGAAGGCCACCGCCGCTGCCCGGCCGATGCCTTCGCCTCCTCCGGTCACGAGGACGACCCGGCCGTCGAACCGTTCAGACATCAGTGCTCTCCTGATTCTCCGCAGGGGACTCCGAGGAATGCGTCGACCCGCGCCGAACGCATGCGAAACCAGCGGCCACCTTGCAAGGAACCGGGCCTCGCTGGGCAGTGCACCTGGGGCACTTCGTCAGGTCCTGGAGGCATCTGACGGACTGCGCGGCCCCCCTTTGACACCGCGATCCGACCAGCGGATGCTGCACGCCGGTAAGCGGACGAAAGGGAAATCAATGCTGACGCTTTCGTGGACCCGTCCGGTCGTGGACACGGGTCAGGAAGGTCGCGGCGGTCCCACCCGGGAGAAGCTGTGGCAGGCCCTGCTGCACAAGGCGGAGCATCCGGCGGAGTACGTGCCGGCCATTGCCGAATGCCGGATCCACGATCGGTACGCGGACGGGCTCCTACGGGAAATCCGGCGCGGGGAGCACACGTTCCTCCAGCGGGTCACCGCCCAGGAAGGTGCCGGGCGCATCGTCTACCGGCACCTGGACCACACCGACATCGCGGAGATACGCAACGAGATCGGGGAAGACGAACAAGGGCGGCTCACCCTCACGCTGAGCATCACCCTGACCGACGACAGGGCGGCCGCGATCCTGGCGCAGAACCCGTATCTGCGGGACCTGGACAGCGACTTCCACGGCACGCTGGACGCCATGACGGCCGTACTGCGCCAGGTCTCGACGGGGGCCGGAACGGCGGGGACGCAGACGGCCCCTCCCGACCCGAACGGGTCGTGAGGGGCCGCTCCGTCCTCGTCCACGGTCCAGCCTCGGACCAGGCCTCGGACCAGGCCTCGGAGCAGACCTCAGATCAGGCCGAGACCCGGCAGCCCGGGCAGCGTGTGAACGCCCTCGACCGTCGCCTCGACGTCGAACACCGCGTACTGCACCGGCGCCCGTCCGATGAGCTCGGCGGCCCGCGGGGCGAGCGGCCGGGCCGCCGCCTCCGCGGACTCCCACAGCAGCACCGCTCCCCAGCGCTCGGTCTGCGGATCCGCGATCCAGAACTTCAGCCGCAGGCCCTCGACCGACGCGAACCGGTCGACCGCCTCGTCGCGCAGGTACGACCGCAGCGACTCGATGCTGTGCCCCGAGCCGGCGAGATCCCACCAGGCCACCGTCGCCTTCATACAAGCTGCTCCTGCAGCAGCCCCGCCAGGGCCTCGCCGACGATGCGGATGCCGTCCTCCGTGAGCACGGACTCGGCGTGGAACTGCATCGACCGGAAGCCGGGCCCGCGCAGCGCGTGCACCTCGCCGGTCTCCGCCTCCCGGCACACCTGCACCGTGCCGACGCCGGGCACCTCGACGGTGTCCGAGGCGCTCTGCGCCGCGAAGGTGTTGTAGAAGCCGACGCGCTCGCGCCGCCCGAACAGCTCGATCTCCCGCTGCACCCCCTGGTTGGGCTGCTCCCTGCGCCGCAGGCCGAAACCGAGCTTGGTGCTGAGCACCTGGTGGCTGAGGCACACGGCGAGGAACGGCCGCCGCTCCACGAGCAGGGTGTCGACCGCGGCCCGCAGGTGCGCGATCTTCGGATGGTCCACCTCCCGCGGGTCACCCGGTCCCGGGCCCATGACGACCAGGTCGTACGGGGCGAAGTCGTAGGGCTCGTCGAAGCGGCAGACGGTCACCTCCGCATCGATGGCCCGCAGTTGGTGCGCGATCATCGCCGTGAAGGTGTCCTCCGCGTCGACCACCAGCACCTTGCGGCCCGCGAGCAGCGGAACCGGGCGGGCGCGGTCGGCTTCGTCGTCCAGCCAGAAACCGGCGATCGTGTCGTTGCGCCGGCTGAGTGCCGCCCGCACTTCGGGGTGGTCGCCGAAGCGGCTCGGTCCGGCCTCCTCGAACACGGCCAGCAGGCCTGACGCCTTGGCGCGGGTCTCGGCGACCTCGGACAGCGGGTCGGAGTGGCGGACTAGGGTGGCGCCGACGCCGATCCGCATCCGCCCCCCGTCGTCGATGTCGGCGGTCCGTATGAGGATCGCCGAGTCCAGCGTGCGCTCGCTGTTCTCGTCCTGGCCGATGAGGGCCAGGACGCCGCTGTAGTAGCCGCGTCCCTGCGGCTCGTACTTCTTGATGACCCGGCCCGCGCTCTCCAGCGGGGACCCGGTGACCGTCGGAGCGAACAGCGTCTCGTGGAGGATCTCGCGCGGGTCGCGGGAGGTGCGGCCCTCGATGAAGTACTCGGTGTGCGCGAGCCGGGCCATCTCCTTCAGATAGGGCCCGACGACCCGGCCGCCCGAGTCGCAGATCCGGGCCATCATCTTGAGTTCCTCGTCGACGACCATGTACAGCTCGTCGGCCTCCTTGCGGTCGGCGAGGAAGTCCATGACACCGCGCAGCTCGGGTCCCGAGGCGGGGAAGCGGTAGGTGCCGCTGATGGGGTTCATCACGGCCCGCCCGCCCGCCACGCTCATGTGGCGCTCGGGAGAGGCGCCGATGAGCGTGCGGTCGCCGGTGTGCACGACGAACGTCCAGTACGCGCCGGTCTCCCGCTCCAGCAGCCGGCGGAAGAACCGCAGTGCCGTGGCGACGGAGTAGTCGCTGATGTCGGCCACGAACGAGCGCTTCAGCACGAAGTTGGCGCCCTCGCCGGTGCCGATCTCGTCCGCGATGACACGGCGGACCGTCTCGGCGTACGTGTCGTCGTCGACGTCGAAGTCGCCGCCGGGCACGAGGTGGACGGGTGCGTCGGGGATCCGTCGCAGCACGGTGTCGAGCGGCACGTGCGTCTGCTCGTCGATCACCATGGCGAGCAACGGGGTGCCGTCGTCCGGTGCCTCGAAACCGCGCTCGGCGAGCTGCCGGTACGGGATCAGGGTGAGCACGTCCTGGCGCGCGCCGGCACCCTCCAGGACGTCGCCGAGCGGTACGTCGGCCAGTGTCGCCGCCTCGACGAACGAACCGAGGAACAGGTCGAGCCGATCGGTGGGAGAGGTCTCCGGACGGTGGATCAGTGCGAAGGCCGGCGGCCGGTCGGTCAGGATCCGGCCCAGCTGGTCCGCGGTCATGCCGAAACCCTTTCCGCGTACGCGTCCACCCGGTCCGGGAGGGCCGTGAGGAGCTCCTTCGTGGTGGTCAGGGCGGCGCACCGGCCGGCCGCGTACTCCAGCGTCATCCGGTGCTCCTCCCAGCTGAAGTCGGCGATGGCATCGGCGACCAGGAAGGGCTGGATGTCGTTGGTGAACGCGTCCACCGCCGTCATCAGGACGCCCACGTGGGCGTACACGCCGCAGATGATCAGCTGGTCGCGGCCCTGTGCGCGCATCCGCTCCAGCAGATCGGTCTTGAAGAAGGCGCTGTAGCGCCACTTGGTGAGCATCCAGTCCCCGGCCGCCGGCGCCACCGGGTCCACGACCTGGCGGTGTTCGGGGCTCGGCCGCATGCCCGGGCCCCAGAAGTCGGCGAGCAGGCCGCGCTCTTGGGGCGTCATGCCGCCGGGCTGCGCCGTGTAGGCGACCGGAATGCCGAGCGCCGCTGCGCGTACACGCAGCTCGCCGGCGTTGCGGCACAGGTCCACGACGGGCTGTTCACCGGCGGGGAAGGCGGTCAGGAAGTACTTCTGCAGGTCGTGCACAAGCAGCACGGCGCGGTCCGGGTCGACTTCCCAGTCCACGGTGGTGGCGGGCAGGTCGGCTGCCGAGGGCATCGGATAGGGGCTGATAGCAGGGATCCCTGCCATGCGTTTCTCCCTCTCGTTCACGGTCTCGTTCACGGTCTCGTGGACGGTTGGCTGACGGTTGGCTGGCTGGTCACACCGGTCTCAGGCACCTAGCGCCGCCCCACCGTCCACGGTGAGGTCGTGCATCGTGATGTGCGCGGCCTTGTCGGAGAGCAGGAAGACGACCGCCTCGGCGACGTCCTCGGGGCGGGCGATCTTGCCCAGCGGGATGCCGACGCGGTAAGAGCCCGGCACCCCTTCGATGGAGGCCTTCGAACTGCTCTCGTCCTGCCACATCGAGGTGAGCATCGGGGTGTCCGTGGATCCCGGCGCCACGATGTTCGCGCGGATCCCGAACTTGGCGACCTCCAGGCCCAGACACTTGGTGAACATGGTCGCGGCCGCCTTCGAAGCGGCGTACGCGGACATCTCCGTACGGGCGGTGCCCGCGGAGTTGGAGGCGATCGTGACGATCGCACCGCGTCCACGCGGCACCATGCGGTTGACGACGGCGCGCGAGACGAGGAACACGCCCGTGGTGTTGACCGCGAACGTCGTGCTCCACTCCTGGTCGGTGAGGGCACGGGCCTCGGCGAGCCGCAGCACGCCGGCGGCGTTGACGAGGAAGTCGAGCGGCCCCACGAGCGCCTCTATGTCGTCCACCAGCGCCTCGACCTCGGCGCTGGAGGTGACGTCGACGGGGAACGGGTCGACGCGGCCTCCTTCCTCGATGACCGACTTGGCCAGGTCGCGCAGCCGGGTCGCGTCCATGTCGACCGCGGCCACCCGGACTCCCAGGGCGGCCAGTGCGCGGACGATGGCCGCGCCTATACCGCCGGCCGCTCCGGTGACGAGAGCGATTTTTCCTTCCATGGCGGGAACGCCCCTCTGTATTTCAGCCTCAGCCGCGCCAGGCGGATACGACTTCGATGGCCTGGTCGGAATTGAGGCGCGGGTCGCAGAACGAGGTGTACTTCTCGCCCAGCTCACTGACGTGGTATTCGTCTCTGACACATTCGCGTACGGCGTCGGGAGTGGTCTCCAGATGAAGTCCGGCCGCGACTCCGCCGTTTTCGTTGACGGCCGCCTGGAATTCCTCGACCTCACGCACAACGGATGTGATGTAGCGGGTCTTGTAGCCGCCGGGAGCACTGACGGTGTTCCCGTGCATGGGGTCGCACATCCAGAGCACGGGGTGCCCGGCCTCGCGGACCGCGCGGACCAGGGCGGGCAGCATTTCGGCAGCCGTGCCCTCGCCCATCCGGGATATCAGCGTCAGCCGGCCCGCCTCGCGCAGCGGGTCGAGGCGGCCGCACAGTTCGACCAGTTCGGCCGGGGTCATCTTCGGGCCGACCTTGGTGGCGACCGGGTTGGAGATGGACGCGAACAGTTCGACGTGGGCGCCGTCCAGCTCGCGCGTGCGCTCGCCCATCCAGGGCCAGTGCGTCGAGGTGAGCAGCACGGAGCCGTCGGACTGGGTGCGCAGCATCGGGCCCTCGTAGTCCAGCAGCAGGGCTTCGTGGCTGGTCCACACCGGGGCCTCGGCCCCGGACGGTCGCTGCTCGCCGTGCCAGCCCAGGGACCGCATGGCGTCCGCGGCCGCACGGTAGCCGGCGACCAGCCGCTGCGGGTCGGGCCGGCGCAGCTCGGGATCGGGCTCCGGGCTGTTGACCATGTGGCCCCGGTACACGGGGAGTTCGACGCCCTGGACGAACTCGGTGTTGTTGGATCGGGGCTTGCCGAACTGACCCGCGAGCCGGCCCACCCGTACGACGGGCTTGAGCGAGCGCATCTTCATGACGCCGGCCAGCATGTCGAGGAGCGCCGCCTTGCGCGCCACGTATCCGGGGGTGCACTCGGCGGGGTCCTCCGCGCAGTCGCCGCCCTGGACGATCTGCACCTCGCCCCGCGAGGCGGCGGCCAGCAGGGCCCGGAAGTCCTCGACGTCCTCCGCACGCACAAGAGCGGCCGAGTGCTCTATTTCGGCCCTCGCAATCACCAGAGCGTCTTCGTCGGGCCAAACGGGCTGCTGGCCCGCCGGCGATGATTTCAAGCGCGCGACACCGTACATGTGGCACCTCCCGGTACTGAACCTGCCGTGACATCGGATGCAGCGAGAAGCCTGCAAAGAAAAGATTGAGTCAACCACCAAGGATTCACCGATTCGTCAGGTGGCGACACATTCGGTCACGTCGGCCTGCGGCCGGGAATTCGACATGACGCATTACCCGTATCCATGGGATCGGACGGCGGCGAACACATTAAAGTCCGCGCCCGCCCGGGGGAAAACAGGAGCAGACCTTCCGCCCCACCTGACACAGAGACAACCATCCACCGGCGGCGCATGTCGTGGACGCTTAAGGTCAGGACCGTGGTGAGTCAAGAAGCACGAGACCTGCTGAAACAACTGGTGTCCGAAGGCGTCTCGCCATGGCTGAGTGCGCGCGGTCCCGAAGAGTTCGAGACGAGCGCCCGGCCTCCGGTCCTGGGCAACCACTTCCACAACGCCCTGGCGCCCCCGGGCAGCTCCCTCGCGCTGCTCCGACGGACCTGCGACCTGCTGCGGCCCGTGTTCGAGGCGACCGAAGGCGCCGTCGGCCACGTCTCCGTGCCGGTGTCCCCCCTGAGGGCCCACGACACGCACGCCTTCCGGTCCGCGGCCCGCGCGCTGCACCGGCAACTGGCTCGCCCCAACTTGCTCGTACGGATCCCCGCGACCCCGGCCGGACTTGAGGCACTGGCCGACTGCCTGGCCGAGGGCATCGGGGTGCACGCCTCGCTGGTCTTCTCGGCCGAGCGGTACGCCGAGGTGCTCGATGCCTACGTCGACGGGCTGGAGCGCTCGCTCGCGTCCGGCCGGTCGCTGGGCGACGTCGCGATGGTGGCCTCGTTCCCGGTGGGGGTGTTCGACGCGGAAATCGAGTCCCGGCTGGACGGGCTGGGGGTCGACCCTGGCCACGAGGTCCGGGGCGCGGCGGGTCTGGCCGTCGCCCGCGCGATGTACCGGCTCCGTGAGCAGCGGCTGTCCGGGGACTGGTGGCGGGTGCTGCGGGCCAACGGCGCGCCGCAGCCGCGGCTGTTGTGGACCGCCGGGGGCACCGACGCCGGCGCTCTCGTCGGATGGAACACGGCGCTCGCGCTGTCGGTGGACACCCTGGAGGAGGCCGCGCGCCGGGCGAACTTGAGCGGGGACACCCTGCTCACGAGGGAAGGCGAGGCGAAGGGCGCACTGGCAGCCCTGGAGCGGCTCGGCATCCCCTCGGCTCGGGTCGCGGCCGTGCTGGAGACGGCGGAACTCACCCGTCTCCAGCACGACTGGGACGTCATGACGAAATCGTCTGCCGCTGCCTCTCCGGGAAACGGGCGTTCGTCAGCGCCAGGAACGGGGCAGCCTTGACCGCCGTCTCCTCGTACTCCGCGTCCGGGTCGGACAGGGCCACCACGGCCCCTCCTACGCCGTACCGGACCCGGTCCGGCGTCACCGTCGCGGTACGGATCACGATGCTCAGATCCGCGGCGCCGGAGAGCGAGAAGTAGCCGATGGCTCCGGAGTACACCCCGCGCGGGCCCGCCTCCAGGCGGTCGATGATCTGCATCGTGCGGATCTTGGGAGCGCCGGTCATCGAGCCGCCGGGGAACGCGGCGCGCACACAGTCCACCGCGGTCAGCTCAGGCCGCATCTGCGCCCGTACGGTGCTCACCAGTTGATGGACCGTGGCGTAGTGCTCGACCCGGAAGAGGTCATCGGCCTCGACCGAGCCCGGTACCGCGCAGCGGCCGAGGTCGTTGCGGACCAGGTCCACGATCATCAGGTTCTCCGAGCGGTCCTTCTCGTCGCTCAGCAGGTCCGCCACCAGGGCCGCGTCCTCCTCGGCGGTGGCACCGCGCGGGCGGGTGCCCTTGATGGGCGAGGACTCCATCAGCCCGTCACGGGAGACCCGCAGGAACCGCTCGGGCGAGCTGCTGAGCACGGACAGCTCACCGAACTGGAGCAGGGCGGCGAACGGTGCGGGGCTGGTGAGCCGCATCGAGCGGTACGCCGCCCAGGGGTCGACGGTGGTGTCGGACTCCGCCATGTTGGTCAGGCAGACCTCGTAGCTCTCCCCCGCGGCGATCTCCTCCAGGCAGGAGTCGATGAGCCCCAGGTAGGCGCGGCGGTCGTGGCGCAGCCGGATCTCACCGCCCGAGCCGCCGGAATGGGGCGCCGGCAGCCGCAGGCCCGAGAGGCGCGTGAGGCGCTCCGCCGTCCCGGTCAGCCAGCGCTGCGCCTCGGCGTCGTCCCCCTCCGCGAGCGCGAGGAGATGGGTGGTGTTCGTGACGTGGTCGAACACCAGGGCCCGGTCGGCGAAGACCATGGTGGCATCGGCCACGGGCGAGCGGTGCACGAGATCGCCGCCGCACTCGGCCTTCAGCTCGTAGCCGAGGTAGCCGACCCAGCCGAGGGCGAAGTCGAAGGGCAGCTCGTCGTCTCCGGTGGGGAGCTCGGTACGGATCGAGCGCAGATCGCGGTCGATCCACTCCATGAAGGGGCCCGCGACGAGCCCGCCGTCGCGGCCCCGCGATTCCACGGTGACGACTCTGCTCCACACGTCGGCCGTGGCCACCCGGGCGAGCGGGCCGGTGGCGTCGCCCATGACGGAGAACCGGCCGCGCTCGGCTCCGGGCAGGCTGCTGTCGAGCCAGTAGGCGTGGTCGTTGCCCCGGAAGAGTTGGTCGTAGACGGCCTCGGCGTCCCAGGCCGTGGTCATGCGGCTGGTGATCAGCTTGAGCTCACGGGGCGGCGCGGGCTCGGACGGCGTAGCCGGAGCGGGCGCGGGCTCGGACGGCGTAGCCGGAGCGGGCGCGGGTGCAGGTGCAGGTGCGAGTACGGGTGCGAAGAGAGGTGCGTGTACGGCTGCGGGTGCGGGTGCAGCTGCGAGTAAGGGCGAGGGTGCGGGCACCGCTCGGTGTGCTCCGTACGCCCTGCTCAACCGGGCGAAGTTCGCCAGCAGTTCCGTGCCGTACTCACTGCAGATCGATTCGGGGTGGAACTGCACCCCCCACATCGGGCGCGCACGGTGCCGCAGCCCCATCAGTATTCCGTCCGGAGTCCATGCGGTGGCCTCCAGCTCGCCGGGCAGGTCGGTCACGGCGAGGGAGTGGTACCGCACCACCTCCATGGGCGACGGCAGCCCGGCGAACAGGTCCGTGCCGTCGTGCAGGACGGGCGAGGTGCGCCCGTGCCGCGGCTGCGGCGCGCGGTCCACGGTGCCGCCGTGCAACAGGCCGATCCCCTGGTGGCCGAGGCAGATGCCCAGCAGCGGCAGGTCGGTCCGGTCGATGATCTCGGCGCAGATGCCGAAGTCGGCGGCTCGGCCCGGGGTCCCCGGACCCGGCGAGACGACGACGTTGTCGAAGGCGGCGAGGTGCGCGGTCCTCCAGTGCGGGTCGTCATTGCGGACGACTTCCGGCTCCCTGCCATTCACCTCGGTCAGAAGGTGGAACAGGTTGTACGTAAAAGAGTCGTAATTGTCGATAAGCAGCGTGCGCACGATGAAACTCCCCCGGTATTGATTCAGACTCCGAACGGCACGATCTCGAGCAGCATGTGCTCGACCATGTCCTCGCCGTACTCGCCCTCGCGGACGCGCTGGCCGGCCACCAGGCGCAGCTCGCGCCCGCAGTCGGCGGCGATCTCGTGCAGCGCCGCCAGGTCGCCGCGGTCGCTGAAGTGCAGCAGTACGGAGCCGCCCGGGGTGGTCCAGTGCACGGACTGCTCCAGGAACCGGCGGTGCGTCTGGTAACCGGTGTCCACGTAGGCCCGCTCGTGCACCGACTTGTACTCGTAGCTCTCCGGGCCCATGACGTAGTTGGAGCTCCAGAAGATGATGTCGAAGCGCTCGTCCTCGCCCAGCCCCGAGAACAGGTCGCTGTGCACGGCCCGCAGACGGTCGGTCACCCCGTGCCGGTCCGCGTTGACGTGCGCGTTCTCCACGGCGGAGGGGCTGATGTCGGCCGCCACCACACGGTCGTAACCCGCCAGCGCGCTCATCACGGCCACGACCCCGGTGCCGCAGCCGACCTCCAGGAACGAACCCGAACGCGGGGTCTCCTGCGGGTGGCCGAGTCCCAGGAGCTCCAGGGCGATCCCGGTGGAGGGGGAGTAGACGGGGGCGAAGACCTCCTCGAACAGGTCCCAGTTCCGGCCGGCCAGCGTGAATTCCCGGGGACGGTCTTCCCGCGTCAGGGACAGGTGGCTGCGCAGCAGGGACCGCTCAAAGCTCTTGAGCCGGGCCGCATCATGGATCTCGGACACCTGATCATGGATCTCGGACACCTGAAGCATGGGACTTCTCCAACATCGGCAGTCATGGACGCGCTGGTGACGGCACCGGAGCGCTCGGTGATCACCCTGCCGTCGCGGCGGCACCTGCCAGAAGGTGTCCAGGTGACAGCGTCTGTCATCAGGAGTGGTGGCCCGATCACCCTCCGCGTCTCTGACCTCGGTGAACGCCTGGGCGATTCTTGACCAGATCTTGCCCCAAGAGCTACGTTCATGCAGGCCAGAGATCGATTGGACCGTCAAAGGTGCGGTTGTGAACGGCTTGTTAACCGGGGGGCGGAAAGACATGGTCGACCATGCCTACGAGATGCTGGAACTTCTGAACAGAGAGGCGCCTGCGGCCGCGTTCGAGGAAGTGGTACGAAAGGCGCGCGAATCCGGCATGTCCGGTGCCGCGCTCGCCCAGTTGACCAAGGCGAGGGACCAAAGCCTTGGAGTACGGGCGCTTTTCGTCCGCCGCCAGCAGCGCGAGGCCGGCCTCGCCGCCCTCGTGGACACCGCGCGCGACCTGACGCTTCCGTACGACGTGGACGCCCTGCTGAAAGTCATCACGCGGCGGGCCCGGCTGCTGCTCGGGCTGGACATGGCATGGGTCGCCCTCGACGACGCCGAGAGCGGGTGCTCCCTGGTGCGTTCGGCGGACGGCCACGCCTCGGCGCTGACGATCGGGTTCGCCGTCCCGCTGGACGGCGGCGTCGGCAAGCGGGCCGTCGACGGAGCCTCGCCGTTCTGGTCGGCCGACTACATGAACGACCAGAGCTTCCGGCACAGCAAGGTGATCGACGAAGTGGTGCTGGCCGAGGGCCTGCACGCCGTCATGGCCATCCCGCTCAGGCACCAGGGCACCACGTGGGGCGCCCTGTACGTCGCGGACCGCAACATCAGGCACTTCACGCCCGACGAGACCTCCCTCATGAGCTCCCTCGCCGACCTCGCGACGGTCGCGATCGAGAAGGCCCGGCTGCTGGAGCAGACCCGGTACGAAGTCGTCGAGCTGGAACAGGGCACCTCGCGCGCCCTGGACTCCTCCACCACCGCCCGCCGGCTCCGGGAGGCGCACGGCCGCCTGCTCGACCTCGTGCTGGGCGGCGGCGGCCTCGGCAACCTGGCCTCCGAAGCGGTCAAGGACCTCGGCGGCACCCTGCTCGTACGGGACGCGGCCGGCCGGACCCTCGCCTGCCCGGGCGCCGGTCTCCCGGAACTGGACGAGGCCAAGGTCCACACCGCCCTGCTGGACGCGCACACCGACCGGCAGCCCCGGAGCGCGGGCGACGGGGTGTGGGTCGCCTCGGTCGCCGCGGGCGACGAGATGCTGGGCACGCTCGTCCTGGCCACCGACGCACCGATCACCGACCACCGCCTGCAGCTCCTGGCACTCACCGCCCAGGTGACCGCCGTCGTACTGCTGATGAACCAGGGCATGGCCGCCGCCGAAGGCCACATCCGCGACGAGTTCTTCCACGACCTGCTGCGCGGCCCGTCGCTGTCGCCGACGCTGATCGCGGAGCAAAGCCGCCGCCTCGGGCTCAACCTGGACGAACCCCACGTCATCGTGATCGCCCGTCCCGAAGGGGGCGTCCAGGGCCGAGTGGCCGCCTGGGCCGCCTCGTACGCCAACCGCCACCACGGCCTCAAGAGCGTGGACGGCGACCTCGTGGTGCTGCTGCTTCCCGGCACCGCGGCGGGCGACATCGCCAGGACGGCGTCCAAGGAGCTTTCCGAGGTGCTCGGCAAACCGGTGACCGCCGGTTCGGCCGGGCCGACCGACAGCCCGGCGGGGATCGTCCACCTCTACCAGGAGGCCCGTCGCTGCCTGGACGCGGTGGCCGCACTCACCGGCCCCGGCAGCAGCGCCTCCCCGGAAGAGCTCGGCTTCCTCGGGGTCCTGCTCTCCGAGAAGCCGAACATCGCCGGGTTCATCAACGACACCATCGGTCCGGTACTCGACTACGACGACCAGCAGTACACCGAGCTGATACGCACCATGGAGGCGTACTTCGCCTCGGCCAACAGCCCGTCCCGAGCGGCGGAGTCGCTGCACGTCCACCCCAACACCGTCTCCCGCAGGCTGGAGCGGATCACCGAGATCCTCGGTGAGGACTGGCAGAAGCCGACCCAGGCCCTCCAGGTGCAGCTCGCCCTCCAGCTGCAACGCACCCGGCAAGCCCTCAACCAGGAGCGGCGGCGGCAGAACAAGCAGCCCATCAGCTGATCCCGTCTGATCGCGGCTGATCCCGTCTGATCGCGGCTTGTCCCGGCGGGGCGCCGGCGGCGCTCCGGCTTCCGGCCGTGTCGGCGGCCTCGTTACCGGTCTCCGGCGCGCTGGGTGAGGACCCGGACCGCGTGCGCCGCGGAAGCCAGGGTGGTGTGCCGGTGCCAGCCCTCGAAGGAGCGCCCGCCGAAGTCGGTGAGCCCCACCGTCTGGGCGACGTTGGCGAAGTCGGCTTCGACCTGCTGCGCCTGCTTCGCCAGCCGCAGCAGTGCACCCGGGTGCGCCTGCGTCATGTCGGTGACCCAGCACTGGTCGGGCCAGCCGCGCGGATCGCTCCACTCGCCGAACAGCAGCTGCGGCCGGGGAGCCTGCGGCAGTTCCACGCGTACGGCGACCACCAGGCTGACGCGGGGCCGCCCGGTCGACGGGTCCCGCCACGTCACCGGCCGGCGCAGGGTGCGTGCCATGAGAAGCAGCTGGTGGGCGGCGAGTTCACGGTTGGCCGCGCCCGGCAGGACCGCGTCCACACACCGGACCCGCATGGAGCCGCGGGCCGTCGCCACGAAGTGCGTTCCGCTCGGCTCGAAACGCCGCGCGACCGCCGCGGGATCCAGGTCGGGAAGATCGAGCACCACGGGCCGGCGGGTCTGCCCCACCCAGCCCCGCAGTTCCTCCACCGCTCCGGCGATCAACTCCAGGGGGGTGGAAGCCAGTTCCGACTCCTCGGCGTTCGGCGACAGCGGACCGATGCTGTCGCGCCACTTCTGGGAGAGGGTGAGGCGCCAGTTCACCGGGCAGCTCTGCCCCTCCCCCACCGACCAGACGCCGTAGGCGGCTTGGCTGTTGACCATCTGGCCGAGTTCGGGCACGAACCGGCGGTCGACGCCCACCGATTCCGTGCCGGCCTTGGATATCACCAGGGGCTGCACCACCCAGGCCTGGGGTCGCAGTGCCCGCTCCAGGTAACGGGCGAGCGCGGCTCGTACCCGGCCCCAGTCCCAGGTGGAGGAGACGACGAAGTGGTGCAGGCTCTGCTCGGCCGCCCGGTCCCCGACGTACGCGGCGATGTTCCTGATCGACTTGCGCCCCTCGGCCTGCAGCAGGCCGCGCAGGTACAGCTCTCCCTTGCGCCGCTGGTCGCTCCGTGGCAGCGAGGCGAACAGCTCGGCACAGAGCTCGCCCACGACCAGGTCCGGTACGAACCGGCTGCTCAGGGAGTCCAGGCGTTCAAGACTCGTGACGGTCATTACGGATCCATCCCTTCCCCCGTGTTCTCTCAAGCTCCTCAACCCTGCGGTGGGGAGCGGTCCGAGAACCAGGTGGACCCGTCACACACATTCGCCCGTGCGTGCAGGGCGGACCATCAGACCGGCATATTCCGCGGCGTCCCGCCGGTCACCCGACGGGGACCGCAGCACGGGCTTCGGGCGGGCCGGAGCGGGTCCGGCCCGCCCGGCCCCGCCGCGACCGTCCGGCGGTACCGCCACGTGGTGGCCGGGCCACCGTCCGCGCCACCACGGAGGTCGCCGGATGGTGGCCCGGTCACCATGCTTTCCGAACGCCGACGGGTCCCGCACCGGAAGGGATGGTGTGGGACCCGTCGGTTCGGGGTTCGGCCGGCCGGCTACCAGTTGGTGCCGATCTGGGTGCGGTTGCCGAGACCGCCGCTGCCGTTGCCGGGGTAGAAGTACAGTGCGCCGGGCTCGTCCGCGGGGGCTTGGACGGCGTCCAGGTCGCCCTTGCCGTCGCCGTTGAAGTCGGCGCCCACCAACTGCCGCATGCTGTTCCAGTTCGTACCGAGCTGGGCGCGGGAGCCGAGGGTGCTCATGCCGTTCAGGGCGCCCGTGGAGGGGTACTTCCAGAGCACCCCGGCCGCGTCGATGGCCACGAGGTCGCGCTTGCCGTCCGCGTCGAGGTCACCGGGGACCGTCAGCTCGCTCATCGTGCCCCAGCCCGCACCGATCTGGGTGCGAGCACCCAGCGTGCTGCTGCCGTTCAGGGAACCGGTGCCCGGATAGGTCCACAGCGCGCCGCTGCCGTCGAGGGCCAGCAGATCCGCCTTGCCGTCCTTGTTCGCGTCCAGCGCGGTCAGCTCGCGCATCGCGCCCCACCCGGAACCGATCTGGGTGCGCGCACCCAGCGTGCTCATACCGGCCGCGCTCCCCGAGCCCTGGTACAGGTACAGGGCTCCCGAGGCGTCCATCGCCAGCAGGTCCGGCTTCCCGTCCCCCGTGTAGTCGGCGGCCGTGAGCTCGCTCATCGCGCCCCAGCCCGCACCGATCTGGATCCGGTCACCGAGGCCACCGGCGCCGTTGCCGGGGTACAGCCAGAGGATTCCCGTGGTGGTCTCCACACCGGTCAGGTCCTGCTTCCCGTCACCCGTGAAGTCCGCTGCCGCCAGCCGGCCCATCCCCGCCGGGGGCTTGGGCCAGGGGGTGTTGACGACGGTGCGGTCCCCGGGGGCCTCGCTGACGATCCAGAGCTGGTCGGTTCCCGGCCAGTAGGAGAGGTTCTCCGGATTCACCGCGGTCCGCGTGACGAGCCGTACGGGATCGCCCGGGCGGGTCTCGTAGAGGCAGCCGGCGTACTGACGGATGTTGTTCTGGTCCGGCTGGTGAGCCGCGGGGACGAACTCCGGGCAGGCGCCCGCGAGGACGAGCCGTCCGTCGTTCATGGCGACGCCCTGGGTGCCGCCCATCGGCGACGCGAAGGCCGCTGCGGCCTGCACGCGGCCCGCAGCGTCGGCCTTGAGCACTCCGGTGGCGGGGTCGATGGGCCAACGGACGACGGGGGCCGACGCCTTGCCGAAGTTGCCCTCGACCGCGGCGGGATCGCCCTCGGCGGTGACCAGGGCCGGCTGGGCGCCGGAGAGGTCGAGCGAGGCGGTGGTGATGCAGGGGCGCTGGGGGACGCCGGCGTAGCTTCCGCAGCCGGTGCCCTGCCCCGTGTACGCGTAGCTGCCCTGTCGCGGCAGTACGTAGGCGTGACCCGCACCTCGGGCCTTGCCGTCGGCGTCGAGGCCGAAGGCCGTGCCGGTGGTGACGTCCATCTTCCAGATGTCGTTGAGGTCGAAGACGTCGAAGCCGCTGCCGATGGAAGCGACGTAGAGCTTGCTGCCGGCCCAGACGACCCCGTTGGCGTGGCCTCCGACGATGGGGGTGTAGTTGTCGCCGGCGCTGTTGAGGGCGGCGAGCTGGACGTGCCGGTAGGTGACGTGGGCGGGGTCGGTGACGTCGGCCAGGGTGATGCGTTCGCTGCCGGAGGCCCCGTACCAGCCGGTGATGAGCACCTTGCGGCCCGCCACCACGGCTGCCGACTGCGCGGACTCTCCGGAGCCGGTGAGGCCCTGGGGGGTCCAGGAGCCGGTGGCGTCGTCCGTGGTGTTCCAGCAGAAGCCCTGGGCGCCGACGATGTTGGTCGAGTGGCACAGGCCCCGGCCGGTGCTGAGGCCCGAGGTGTCGGCGAGCACGTCGGCCGCCTTGGCCCGCTTGAGCGCCGGGTGTGCGGCTTCGAAGGCCGAAATCCGGTCCGCCTCGCGGCCGTTGTCCGACTGGAGCCCCATGCCGGTGGTGCTGAGGGGGACGACCTTGTTGGGGGTGGCGATCGCTCCGTCGGGGACGGTGGCGGCGTTCGCCGGGATGGCGTTCAGACAGGAGAGCGCCAGGGCGGCCGCGACCACGGCGCCTAGCGCGGAGGTGCGGGTTCGGGGTCGGAGGGCCATGGTGGCGCTCGTCCTTTCGGGAAGTGCGGGCGGGCTTACGGGGGGAGGAGAGAAGGGATCCGGGCCGCCACCGCACGAGGGGTGCGGTGGCGGCCCGGAGACCCGAGGGGCCGTGCCGTGGGGGTGGGGCGGTTTACCAGCCGGAGCCGATCTGGACGCGGGCACCGAGGGTGTTCATGCCGTTGATCGCACCGGCGCCGGGGTAGCTGTAGAACTTGCCGGTGTTGCCCTCGTTGGCCTCGACGGCGTCCACGTCGCCGATGCCGTCGTTGTTGAAGTCACCGCTGACCAGGTTGGTCATGGCGTTCCAGCCGGCGCCGATCTGGACGCGGGCACCGAGGGTGTTCATGCCGTTGATCGCACCGGTGCCCGGGTAGGCGTAGAGGTTTCCGGTCTCGACCTCGCGGGCGACGATGTCGTCCTTGCCGTCCTTGTTGAGGTCGCCGGGGCTGACGATCTCGTCCATGGCGTTCCAGCCGGAACCGATCTGGACGCGGTCGTTGAAGCCCCCGTTGCCGTTGCTCGGGTAGGCGAAGAGCTTGCCGTCGGCGGCCACCGCGAGCAGGTCGGTCTTGCCGTCCTTGTTGACGTCGGCGCCCGCCAGGTCGTGCATGGAGTCCCAGCCGGTGCCGGCCTGGATCCGGTTGCCGAAGGTGCCGTCGCCGTTGCCGGGGTAGATCCACAGCTTGCCGTCGGCGTCGACCGCCGCGATGTCGCGGTGGGCGTCGGAGGTGAACTTGCCGGAGGACAGCTCGCTCATGGAGCCCCAGTTGGTGCCGACCTGGACCCGTGCACCGAGCTGCCCGCCGCTGGTGCCGGGGTAGTAGAAGAGCTTGCCGCTCGCGGACTCGACGGCGATGACGTCGGCGGTGGCGCTGCCGCCGAAGTTGCCGCCGGTCAGGTCGGTCATGCCGGCGTCGGGGGCGGTCGGCGTGCCCTCGACGATCTTGTTGTAGCGGTAGGGCTTGAAGGCCGCGCTGTTGATGTAGCTACGGGTGTAGGTGTTCTTCCGGGCGGTGAGGCCCGGCTTGGGCTGCTCGATGATGTTGGCCACGGTGTGGCTCGAGTCGGTCCAGCCGGTGAAGAGCACGACGTGGGCGTTGATGTTGTTCAGCGCGTCACCGGGCTGGAGGTCGTCCAGGCTGGCGAGCTTGGTGGAGACCTGCGGAAGCGTCCCGGTGACGAGGCTGGTGCCGAGGTGCCAGGCCAGGGAAACCAGGCCCGAGCAGTCCGTGCGGTAGTTCTTGCCGAGCGAGTCCGGCACCCAGGCGGTCTGGCTGTACGGGACCTGCTGGTCGACCCAGTACTGGGCCCGGGACAGGACCTCGGCGCGGGTGATGCTGCCGTTGACGGTGGAGCTGGTGGCGGCCACCGGTGCGGCGGACAGCGAGGCGGGGGCCGCGGCGCCGGGGGCGGCGTTGACCGCCGTGACGGCCGCTGCGGCGACGAGGGTGGCGATGGCGGTGGTCTTCAGGGTGCGGGTGATCACGGACATGAGGACTCCTCGGGGTGGCGGTGCGGGGCACCGCGGCGAAAGTTCGGGTGTGGGTGGTGCGGGTGGTGCGGGTGGTGCGAAGTTCTGTGGGCGGTGCGGCGGGCCGTGGGGCCGTGGCGCCGCTACCAGCCGGACCCGATGTCGACGCGGTTGCCGAAGCCGCCGCTGCCGTTGCCGGGGTAGAAGAAGAAGTCGCCGGTCTCACCGCTCGGGGCCTCGACCGCATCGAGGTCGCCCTTGCCGTCGGCGTTGAAGTCCGCGCCGACCAGCTGGCGCATGCTGTCCCAGTTGGAGCCGACCTGGGTCCGGGCGCCGAGCGTGTTCATGCCGGCCAGGGAGCCGGTGGTGGGGTACTTCCAGAGGGCGCCGGCCGCGTCGACGGCGAGGAGGTCGGCCTTGCCGTCGGCGTTCAGGTCGCCGGGCACGGCCAGTTCGGTCATGCCGCCCCAGCCGGAGCCGATCTGGGTACGGGCGCCCAGGGTGTTCATGCCGGCCAGGGAGCCGGTGCCCTGGTAGGACCACAGGGCACCGTTGCCGTCGATGGCCAGCAGGTCGGGCTTGGCGTCCTTGTTGACGTCGACGGCCGTGAGGTCGCGCATCGAGCCCCAGCCGCTGCCGATCTGGGTGCGGGCACCGAGGGTGCTCGTCCCGCTGGCGGCGCCGGCGCCGGGATACACGTAGAAGGCTCCGGTGGAGTTCTCGACGGCGAGCAGGTCCGCCTTGCCGTCACCGGTGAAGTCGGCGGCCGACAGCTTGCTCATGGCGCCCCAGCCCGAGCCGATCTGGATGCGGGTGCCGAGGCCGCCCGCTCCGTTGCCCGGGTACAGCCACAGCTTTCCGGTGGCGGATTCGACACCGACCAGGTCCGGCTTGCCGTTGCCGGTGAAGTCGGCGGCGGTGAGGTGGACCATGCCCACGGGGCCGGGCGGGTCGGTGGGGTAGGGATCGGCGTGGTCGTTCGCCAGGACCGCTCCGCAGTTGGGCCAGGCCCGCCAGCCCTGACCGGCGAGGATCTTCTCGCCTATCAGGATCTGCTGCTGCTTGGTGGCCCGGTGCGGATAGGACGCGTACTGCTTGCCGCCGAAGGCGTTCCACGTGGGCAAGGAGATCTGCAGACCGCCGAAGTAGGTCCCGGTGGAGTCGATGATCTGCCAGTTCCCGGTGGCCTCGCACTGCGCGACCTTGTCCCAGGTGGCCACCGAAGCGGCCTGCGCGGAGCCGCCGGCGAGGAGCGGCGAGAGGAGCAGGGACAGGGACGCGGTCGCGACTGCGGCCTTCAGGGTGCGGTTGCGCACGGGGAACTCTCCTGTGGGTGTGAAGTGCGGGGGCCCGTCCCGGGTGCGGGAGGGCGGACCGGCCCGGCGGGAGCGCTGTCCCGGATGGACGGGACGCGCGGTCAACCGCCGGGCGGTCGGGCTTAGTTGTCGAAGTTCCAGCCGCCGCCGTTGTCGATGCGGGCGCCGAGCTGGCCGCCACCGGTGCCCGGGTAGACGTAGAGCTTTCCGTCGTTCTGGCGGGCCACGATGTCGTCCTTGCCGTCGCCCGTGTAGTCGCCGGCTCCGGTGACGCTGGACATCACGTCCCAGCCGGTGCCCGCCTCGATGCGGGATCCGAGGGTCCCGTTGCCCAGGCCCGGGTAGACGAAGAGCTTGCCGGTGGCTTCCTCGACGGCGACCACGTCGTTCTTGCCGTCGCCGGTCAGGTCCCCCGCTCCGGCGGCCACGCTCATCGAGTCCCAGTTGCTGCCGATCTGGACGCGGTTGCCGAAGTGTCCGTTGGCCTGGCCCGGGTAGAGGAACAGCTTGCCGGTCTCGGTCTCCATGGCCAGCAGGTCGCCCCTGCCGTCGCCGTTCAGGTCCTCCGTACCGGCGATGCGCATGTCGTTCCAGCCGGCCCCGTTGTCGACGCGGGCACCCAGGTGGCCGTTGGTCTGCCCGGGGTAGACCCACAGCTTGCCGGTGGACTTCTCCACGGCCAGGACGTCCGCCCGGGCGTCTCCGGTGATGTCGCCCACGCCGGAGATCTGGTTGATGGAGCCCCAGCCGCCGTTGTCGATCCGGGTGCCGAACCGTCCGTTGCCGAGTCCCGGGTACAGCCACAGGGTCTTCGAGTCGGTGCCCTCCCGGGCCAGCAGGTCGGGCTTGCCGTCGCCGGTCAGGTCGCCGACCGCGGTGACGGGGGCCGGTGAAGCGGGTTCGGGCGAACCGCAGTTGGCACTGGTTATGTTCCGTGTGGTGTACGAGTAGGCCGTTCCGTTGAATACCACGGGCTGCCCGGCACCGTTCAGCGTCTGTTCGAAGTGCAGGTGGGCGCCGGTGGAGTTCCCGGTGTTGCCGACCCGGCCGATCATCTGGCCCGCGGCGACCGTGGCGCCGGCGCTCACCGACGTGGCCGACAGGTGGGCGTAGTGGGTGGTCCAGCCGCCGCCGTGGTCGATCTGGACGTGGGTGCCCGCCCAGCCTCCGGAGGGACCCGCGATGCTGACCTTGCCGGCCGCGCTGGCCACGACGGGGCGGCCGGTGTCCTCGGGGTAGTAGTTCAGGTCCATCGAGTAGGCGGGTGAGTGTCCCGAGTAGGTGGTGGCCGTCCAGTTCTCGCCGCACGCAGCGGGAAGCTGGAAGTCGGGCTTTCCGGCGGCCTGTGCGGTCGGGAGGCACACCATCGTGGCGACGACGGCGGCGGCCGCCGCGACAACGGTGAGGGCACGCTTGGACATGGCTGGGCTCCTTGGGGTGCTGCACGGTGGACGATCAGAGGTGGCCGGGCCCCGCCGGTACTGGTTCGGCGTGGGCGTGCGGCGGGCCGGCTCGGCCCCGGACAGCTGTCCTGCAGGAACAGCGGTCGTACGGGCGGGTCGGTGGGTGCGGCGGCGGTGTACTCACGCCGACCGGCATCGCGGACTCGGCAGAGCCGGGTGGAAGCGCCCGATCGGGCGGTCCATCACGGGCTGTCGTGCCGTGGCTTGAGGGGAAGAGGCCCGTTGACGGGCCGGACGGGGGCCGGTGTGGTCAGGCCCGGTGTGGTCAGGCCGGTGTGGTCAGGCCGGTGTGGTCAGGCCGGTGTGGTCAGGCCGGTGTGGTCAGGACCAGCCCATGGTGTCCTTGCCGGCGGAGGGAGCGGTCCCGGCCGGAGCCGCCTGGGCGGCGGACACGGTGGCCTGAGGAGCCGTTGCGGCGGATGCCAGGAGGGCGTCGGCCAGAAGGAAGGAGGAGGTGAGGGCGGTGACCGCGGCGGCCTGGGCGAGACGGGTGCGAAGCATGGTCTTGGTCCTTTTCTGACGTGAGGTCGGGTGTCCTGAACCGGTCTGCGTCCCGCGGTGACGCTGTCCGGTTCCTTGTCCGCCGGGCGGTGTTCCCTGCTGACAAGAACTACTTTCGCCGCTGGTCAGGTGGGGTGGAAGGGGATTCGCCTGGACGCAAATGGCCTTGGCCCGTTCCGTCCAGCCACCCCGCCTGAGGGGCGGATCCGGTCAGCAGCGACTCGTAGAACGGCGCGACCATGGGCGCTTGCGCGAGAACCAGCGACCACCCGGTGAACTCCGCGCACTCCAGGACCCGCCGGCAGAGCCCGGCCGCGTTCGACTCGGCCTCCTCGAGGCTCTCGGCCTGGAGGAAGAGGCCGACGACCGGATGCGGAAGTGCTCGGGGGTGTGCAGACACGTGCTCCAGACCGTCGTCCTCACGGGCGAGCGCGCGCACGAGGGACGTCGCCTGCGGGGGAAGGACGACACCGGGAGGACCCTGCAATCGGGCATGCACGAGATACATGAATTCGACGATCCCAAACGCCGAACACCCGGTCCACGGAACAGAGATGGACACTTGGGGCCGTGGACGCAAACGGCCACGGATCGGACGACGGGTAAACGCCCCTACACGCCTGTCAGTGGGCCGTGGCATGATCGCATGCAACCCCGGGGGGGGTTTTCGTGTTTTCAAGGGGGCTGCATCGTGCTGACCGCACTAGGACTCGATTCCGTCGCGGAATCCGTATACCGCGCCATGCTCGCCGATCCGCGGGGCGGGGTCGCCGAACTCGTCGCGAGGGTGGGTGTGCCCCGGCAGGAGGTGCTCGACGCCCTCGACGTGCTCAGCGAGCTGGCCCTGGTGCGGCCCTCGGCCGAGCACGAGGGCAGGATGCGGGCGGTCTCCCCCGACATCGGCATGGAGATCCTGATGGCCCGCCAGCAGCAGGAACTCATGGCGCAGCAGCAGCGCCTGGAGGCCTCGCGCGCCGTCGCCGCCCAACTCATCGCCGAATACGCCGACCTGCGCCCGGCCACGTCCAGCCCCGGGGTCGAACAGCTCATCGGCATCGACGAGATCCGCGACTGCCTCACCCGCCTGACCCGGGACGTCACCACCGAGGTCATGTCGTTCGCGCCGGGCGGCGCACAGCCCGCGGCACAGATGGACGCCTCACGGCCACTGGACGAGCAGTTGCTGGGCCGTGGGGTGCGGATGCGGACCGTCTACCTGGACAGCGTCCGCAACGACCAGCCCACCGTCGAGTACGCGAACTGGCTGGCCGGGATGGGCGGACAGATACGCACCGTGCCCGTCCTGCCCACCCGGATGATCATCACTGACCGTGCCACCGCGGTCATCCCCGTCAGCAGCGACGACACCTCCGCCGGAGCGGTCCTCCTCACCGGACAGGGGACCCTGACCGCACTGTGCGCCCTCTTCGAGAGCGTCTGGGCCGGCGCTCAGCCGCTCGGCGGGGCCGCGCCGACGAGCAGCGACGGGCTGAACCCCCAGGAATCCACCATCATCGCCCTCCTGGCCCAGGGCCACACCGACGAGTCCATCGCCAAGCGCCTCGGCGTCTCCCAGCGCACCGCACGCCGCATCGCGGCCGACCTGATGGAACGCCTGGGCGCGCGCAGTCGGTTCGAGGCCGGCGTACGGTGCGTGCAGCGCGGCTGGCTGACGGAGTAGCCGTACGGCCACCGGCGCCGGACGAACGGTCGGGTCAGGCCCCCGGGGCCGCCTCCAGGACCAGGCGGATCTCGGTGACCTCGTAGCCGGCGCGGGTGAAGGCGGCGGCCATCGGGGCGTTCAGGGTGTCCGTCGTGGCGGTGATGCGGTCGGCGCCCTCCGCCGCGTGGAAGCGGGTGATCTCGGCGAGGATCTCGTCGATCAGGCCCTTGCCGCGCTGCTCGGGGACGACACCGAGGTAGCCGACGTTGCGGTGGTACGGGGTCGCCGAGGGGATCGCCATACCGGCGAGGGTGCCGTCCGGGAGGTGGGCCAGGCGCCACCAGGAGCGCTCGCCGGGGCAGTCGGTGTAGAACTCGATGTCGTCGCGCGCCAGTGCCTCGGCGTCCATCGTGCGGAGCTCGCTCTGCGTGTGCAGGTCCAGGCTGCCCTGCGAGAGGCGCACGAAGGCGTCGAGGAACTCCTCGTCGGTGCCTTCGCGGAAGACCAGCCGGCCGGTGGGCCCGGCGGTGCCCGCGGTCGGGGTCCACTCGAAGCGGAGCCGTTCGATCTCGCGGCCCAGGCCGGCTTCGGCAGCCGCCTCCTGCCGCCAGGCGACCGCCTCGGCCAGGCCGTCGGAGGAGGTGCGCCAGTCGCGCGGCAGGGAGATGTTGTAGTCGGGGAGCTTGCCGAAGGCCTCGTGCCCGGCGGCGAGCAGCCCGGCGGCGACGGCGGCCGGGTCGGCCACGTCGGCGCGGACCTGGAGGCAGTCCAGGACGGCCGGGCGCTCGCTGTCGGCGCGACCCCACCACAGGGCGCGGGCCAGGACCTCGCCGTTCTCGTCCTCGGCGAACCAGGTCCACTCGGGGCGCATCTGGCCCGCGGCGAGCTCCTCGCGGATCTTCTCGGCGGTGAGGGCGGGGACGGGGCCGTCGGCCGGGTAGGCGAGGGCGCGGTCCAGGTCGGTGGGGTCTGCTGTGGCAGCGCGGAAGTGCATGGGCCGATGATCACACCGGCGGCGGCGTTCCCCAAGGGATTTCTGCACGTCAGAGGCACGGCAAGGGCAACTCGGAGGGCACTTCGAGGGCGCCTCAGGGGCACCTGAGAGGGCACCTCCAGGGCCTCTCAGAGGCCTCTCAGGGGCCACGACAAGGTCAACTCAGAGGCGCGTCAGGGGCAGTTCGACGCGAAATTCCGGCCTCCGGGTGAGATACCCGGAGGCCGGAACGCAGGGCCGTCAGGACCAGGTGATCAGACGGCGGGGGTGCTCCAGGACGGCGGCGATGTCCGCGAGGAAGCGGGAGCCGAGTTCGCCGTCGATGAGGCGGTGGTCGAAGGACAGCGCCAGGGTGGTGACGTGGCGCGCCTTGACCTTGCCCTTGTGGACCCACGGCTGGAGCTTGATCGCGCCGACCGCGAGGATCGCGGACTCGCCGGGGTTCAGGATGGGCGTACCGGTGTCGACGCCGAAGACGCCGACGTTGGTGATGGTGATCGTGCCGTGCTGCATGTCGGCCGGGGAGGTCTTGCCCTCGCGGGCCGTGGCGACCAGCCCGGACAGGGCCTGCGACAGCTCGCCGAGCGTCTTGGCGTGCGCGTCCTTGATGTTCGGGACGATCAGCCCGCGGGGGGTGGCCGCCGCGATGCCCAGGTTGACGTAGTGCTTGAGCACGATCTCCTGGGCCGCCTCGTCCCAGGACGCGTTGACGTCAGGATTGCGGCGGATGGCCACGAGGACGGCCTTGGCGATCAGGAGCAGCGGGTTGATCCGCAGACCGGCGAGGTCCGGGTCGTCCTTGAGCTCCTGGACCAGCTTCATCGTGCGCGTCACGTCGAAGGTGATGAACTCGGTGACGTGCGGCGCGGTGAAGGCGGAACCGACCATGGCCTGGGCGGTGACCTTGCGGACGCCCTTGACCGGGATGCGGGTCTCGCGGGCGGACCCGGACACCTCGGCCGGGACCTGTACGGGGGCCGCCTGGGCCGCCGCCGGCACCTCCGGGGCCACCGGGAGCGCCGGAGCCACGGTCTGCGGGGTGATGGCCGCCGCAGCCGCCGCGTGCACGTCCTCGCGGGTCACGACCCCGCCGTCGCCGGTGGGGACCACCGCCGCCAGGTCGATGCCGAGGTCCTTGGCGAGCTTGCGCACCGGCGGCTTCGCCAGCGCCTTGCCCGCGCCGCCCTGGGCGGGGACCACCGCGGGGGCCGCCGGGGCAGCCGGAGCCGCCGCGGCGTGGGCCACGCCCGTGCCGTTCTGCGCGGCGACCGCGGGCTGCGGAGCCTTGCGCGGGCGGCGCTTCGTAGAGGCGGTGGACACTCCGTAGCCGACCAGGACGGGCTGGCGGGCCGCGGGGGCCTCGGGCTCCGCCTCGGCGGCGGCCGGAGCGGCTGCCGGCGCGGCGGCGACGGCCTCGACCGCTGCCGGAGCCTCGGCGCCGGGGGCCGTCTGCACCGAAATGATGACCTGGCCGACGTCGACGGTGACGCCCTCCTCGAAGAGGAGCGCGTGCACGACCCCGTCGAAGGGGATCGGCAGCTCGACGGCCGCCTTCGCCGTCTCCACCTCGCAGACGACCTGGCCGTCGGTGACGGTGTCACCCGGCTGGACGTACCACTTGAGGATCTCGGCCTCGGTGAGGCCCTCGCCCACATCGGGCATCTTGAATTCGCGGATCGTCATCGCAGGGCTCTCCTCAGTACGCCAGCGAGCGGTCGACTGCGTCGAGCACCCTGTCCAGGCCCGGCAGGTACTCGTCCTCCAGGCGGGCCGGCGGGTACGGGGCGTGGTAGCCGCCCACGCGCAGCACGGGCGCCTCCAGGTGGTAGAAGCACCGCTCCGTGATGCGAGCGGCGATCTCCGAACCCACACCGAGGAACACCGGCGCCTCGTGGACCACCACGAGCCGACGGGTCTTCTCCACCGACGCCTGGATCCCGTCGAAGTCGACCGGGGACATCGAGCGCAGGTCGACGACCTCCACCGACTTGCCCTCCTCGGCGGCCGCCGCGGCGGCCTCCAGGCAAACCTTCACCATGGGCCCGTAGGCCGCCAGGGTGATGTCGGTGCCCGTACGGGCCACCCGCGAGGCGTGCAGCGCGTCGGGGATGGCCTCGACGTCGACCTCGCCCTTGTCCCAGTAACGGCGCTTCGGCTCGAAGAAGATGACCGGGTCGTCGCTGAGGATGGCCTGCTGGAGCATCCAGTAGGCGTCGCTCGCGTTGGACGGCGAGACCACCTTGAGGCCCGGGACGTGCGCGAACAGCGTCTCCGGGGACTCCGAGTGGTGCTCGACCGCGCCGATGCCGCCCGCGTAGGGAATGCGGATGACGACCGGCATCTTGATGGTGCCGAGCGAGCGCGCGTGCATCTTGGCGAGCTGCGTGACGATCTGGTCGTACGCGGGGAAGACGAACCCGTCGAACTGGATCTCCACGACCGGCCGGTACCCGCGCAGGGCCAGGCCGATCGCGGTGCCGACGATGCCCGACTCGGCGAGCGGGGTGTCGATGACCCGCTCCTCGCCGAAGTCCTTCTGGAGTCCGTCGGTGATGCGGAAGACGCCGCCGAGCTTGCCGACGTCCTCGCCCATGATCAGGACCTTGGGGTCCTCTTCCATGGCCTTGCGCAAGGAGTCGTTGAGCGCCTTGGCGATGGTGAGCTTCTGTACGGCCATGACGGTCACTCCCCGCCTTCGAAGGACGCGAGGTAGGCGGCGAACTGCGCGCGCTCCTCGTCGACGAGCGCGTGCCCGTCCGCGTAGACGTTCTCGAAGATCGCCATCGTGTCGGGGTCGGGCATCGTGCGGACGACCTCGCGCACCCGCTTGCCGAGCGCCTCGCTCTCCACCTCCAGCTGCTCGAAGAACGCCTCGTCGGCGCCTCCGGTGGCCAGCAGGTGGGCCTTGAGGCGCAGGATCGGGTCCTTGGCCTCCCAGGCCGCCGTCTCCTCGTCGCGCCGGTACTTCGTCGGGTCGTCGGAGGTGGTGTGCGCACCCATCCGGTACGTGAAGGCCTCCACCAGGGTGGGCCCCTCTCCCCGGCGGGCCCGCTCCAGCGCCCAGCGGGTCACCGCGAGGCAGGCCAGTACGTCGTTGCCGTCCACCCGGACGCCCGGGAAGCCGAAGCCCTGCGCGCGCTGGTAGAGCGGCACGCGCATCTGGCGCTCGGTCGGCTCGGAGATCGCCCACTGGTTGTTCTGGCAGAAGAACACCACGGGCGAGTTGTAGACGGCGGAGAAGTTGAAGGCCTCCATGACGTCGCCCTGGCTGGACGCGCCGTCGCCGAAGTAGGCGATGACGGCCGAGTCGGCGCCGTCCTTGGCCACGCCCATCGCGTACCCGGTCGCGTGCAGCGTCTGGGAACCGATGACGATCGTGTACAGGTGGAAGTTGTTGGTGGTCGGGTCCCAGCCACCGTGGTTCACACCGCGGAACATGCCGAGCAGGTTGGTCGGGTCGACCCCGCGGCACCAGGCCACACCGTGCTCGCGATACGTCGGGAAGACGTAGTCGTCGTCGCGCAGGGCCCGGCCGGAGCCGATCTGGGCGGCCTCCTGGCCGAGCAGCGAGGCCCAAAGGCCCAGCTCGCCCTGGCGCTGGAGGGCGGTCGCCTCGCCGTCGAAACGGCGGGTCATGACCATGTCGCGGTAGAAACCGCGCAGGTCATCGGTGGTGATGTCGGCGACGAAGGGCGCGAATTCCGCGACGTCGGGATTTTCCGCGACGTCGACGCGCACCCCCTCGGGCGTCAGCAGCTGTACGAGCTGAGGCTCGGCGTCATGCGTCTTCGCGGTGGCAGCGGCGGGCTTGGCGGCGCTTGCCGCGCCGGCCGGCCGCTTGGTGCCGCTGCGGCGCGGCTTGCGCGCGGCAGTGCTCTCCACGGTCACGATTGCTCCTCCGTCGGTCCGGCACCCGGGTTCTCCGGGGTCCAGTGCGGCTCACCTGGATCTCTGCCCGCGCACGGGGTGGGTGCGCTTCGGGTCTGGGATTCAGGCGTGACAGGTGCCCCGGCGAGTGCCCTGCGCAATGCACGTTACCCAGTGCGTCGCATAACTGCGAAACCCCGTTTGACCTGCGATTTTGCTTGGATTTCCAAGTAAATCGGCGGAACCGGGAACAACCACTGGTCACAGCCTTGCAGGGGGCCGGAACAACGGCACGTTATCCCGCTCGTCACCGGCAGGGAAGGGGTGAGTGTGTGAAACTGAGTTCGTGCGCGAAAACGGAAAAATCAAGGTATTCCTCCTGGACGACCACGAAGTGGTACGTCGGGGTGTTCACGAGCTGTTGTCGATGGAATCGGACATCGAGGTCGTGGGTGAGGCCGGTACGGCCGCCGACGCGCTGGTCCGGATCCCCGCCACCCGCCCCGATGTGGCCGTTCTCGACGTCCGGCTGCCCGACGGCAGCGGGGTGGAGGTGTGCCGCGAGGTGCGCTCCCAGAACGAGGACATCAAGTGCCTGATGCTGACCTCGTTCGCCGACGACGAGGCGCTGTTCGACGCGATCATGGCCGGCGCCTCGGGCTACGTGCTCAAGGCCATCCGCGGGAACGAGCTGCTCAACGCGGTGCGTGACGTGGCGGCCGGCAAGTCCCTGCTGGACCCCGTCGCCACGGCCCGGGTGCTGGAGCGGCTGCGCGACGGCAAGAACGGCAAGGGCGACGACCGGCTCTCCAACCTCACCGAGCAGGAGCGCAAGATCCTCGACCTGATCGGCGAGGGCCTGACGAACCGCGTGATCGGCGAGCGGCTGCACCTGGCCGAGAAGACGATCAAGAACTACGTCTCCAGCCTGCTGTCGAAGCTCGGCATGGAGCGCCGGTCCCAGGCCGCCGCGTACGTGGCACGCCTGCAGGCCGAAAAGCGGAACTAGCCCCTCGGCCTCTCCGGAGGACCGGGAGGACTTGGAATTCCGTTACTCAGTGTGACGCCCCGTGGTTGCACGATTCCACGGGGCGCACTGTTTAATTCGGGACCAACGTCCCTGATGTGCGGGGCGGGCTCCTCTTTCCCACACGGTGTCGGTACCCGACAGTGGATGACATGTCCCCAGAGGAACTCCACGCCATCGAACTGCTGCGCCGCGTGCCGTACGGCCGAGCCGCCACCAGCATGCGCGCGCTGCCCTTCCTCGCCGTCGCGCGCCACATCGTGGTGAACGGCAAGGTCGTCCTGAGAATGCACGCCGGTTTCGGCTACCACCACGCCTGCAACGGCAGCGTGGTCTCGTACGGCGCCGACAACTTCAATTCCGGCGAGTCCCAGCTGTGGTCGGTGCAGTTCACCGGTACGGCGAACCTCGTCGAACCCACCACCGCCGAACTGGAACTGTTCGGACCCGGTCCGCACTTCGTGGACGGCGCGGTCTTCGACCCCGTCTACATGCGGATCGAGCCGCACCTCGTCACCGTCCACACCCTCGCGGGCAACCTGGACCGGCAGTACCAGCACGCACTCTGACCCCGGTTCACGAGGGACTTTGGTCCCGAGGAACGGACCTGCGACGAACGGCCCGGCGC
>NZ_JBHVYI010000078.1:0-41563 GCF_042880975.1 Streptomyces sp. NPDC058289 | reverse complement strand
CCTGTGGGAGAGTAGGACGCCGCCGAACAATCATTGTGGGAAAGCCCCGCACCAGCCCTTCAAGGGTTCGGTGCGGGGCTTTTCTGCGTTTACGGCCCGGTGCACCGGCTCCTGTAGGGTCAGGGGGCATCGTTCGACATTTCTACAGTCACAGTGGAGGCCCCCGGGTGGAGGTCCAGGAGACTCGGGTTCAGACTGACCGAATTTTCACCATTCCGAACATCCTGAGCATGGCGCGCCTCGCAGGCGTACCCCTGTTCCTGTGGCTGATCCTGGCCGAGCATGACGGCTGGGCTCTTGCCGTCCTCATGCTCAGCGGGATCAGCGACTACCTCGACGGGAAGCTGGCACGGCGCTGGAATCAGATCAGCAGCCTCGGCCGGCTGCTTGATCCTGCCGCGGACCGGCTCTACATCCTGTCCACCCTGTTCGGTCTCACGTACCGCGAGATCCTGCCGCTCTGGCTCACCGGGGCGCTGCTCGCGCGCGAGCTGATGCTGCTGGTCATGGTCTGGATCCTGCGCCGGCACGGCTATCCGCCGCCCCAGGTCAACTTCCTCGGCAAGGCCGCGACCTTCAACCTGATGTACGCGTTCCCCTTCCTCCTGGTGAGCACCTGGTCGGGTTGGTTGGCCTGGATGGGGTCAGTTTTCGGATGGGCGTTCGCCGGATGGGGTACAACCCTCTATTGGTGGGCAGGAGTCCTTTACGTGGTACAAGTCCGCCGGCTGGTGAAGGCGGACGCCACGGCCGATTGAGCTCGCTCGGCGTGACTGACGCGGGGGAGTGGTCCAGTCACCGTCCGAGACGGGTGAGGTCGGCGATTCGCCGTCTCTCAAGGAGGACTCTTCCGACATGAAGGCCGTCGTGATGGCTGGTGGCGAAGGCACTCGGCTTCGCCCCATGACCTCAAGCATGCCCAAGCCGCTCCTGCCGGTGGCGAACCGGCCGATCATGGAGCACGTGCTCAGGCTGCTCAAGCGGCATGGGCTCAACGAAACCGTTGTCACCGTGCAGTTCCTGGCGTCGCTCGTCAGGAACTATTTCGGTGACGGCGAAGAGCTCGGAATGGAGCTCACCTATGCCAACGAGGAGAAGCCACTCGGCACCGCCGGCAGCGTGAAGAACGCCGAGGAGGCTCTGAAGGACGACACGTTCCTCGTCATCTCCGGTGACGCGCTCACCGACTTCGACCTGACCGACCTGATCCGTTTCCACAAGGAGAAGGGCGGACTCGTCACGGTGTGCCTCACGCGGGTCCCGAATCCGCTGGAATTCGGCATCACCATCGTGGACGAGGAAGGCAAGGTCGAGCGTTTCCTGGAGAAGCCGACCTGGGGCCAGGTGTTCTCGGACACCATCAACACCGGCATCTACGTCATGGAGCCGGAGATCTTCGACTACGTGGACGCGGACGTCTCGGTGGACTGGTCGGGTGACGTCTTCCCTCAGCTGATGAAGGAAGGCCGGCCCATTTACGGCTACGTCGCCGAGGGCTACTGGGAGGACGTCGGCACCCACGAGAGCTACGTCAAGGCCCAGGCCGACGTCCTCGAGGGCAAGGTCCAGGTCGACATGGACGGCTTCGAGATCTCCCCCGGCGTGTGGATCGCCGAAGGGGCCGAGGTGAGCCCGGACGCGGTCCTGCGCGGACCGCTGTACATCGGGGACTACGCCAAGGTCGAGGCCGGCGTGGAGATCCGCGAGCACACCGTCATCGGGTCGAACGTCGTCGTGAAGAGCGGTGCGTTCCTGCACAAGGCCGTCGTGCACGACAACGTGTACATCGGGCCGCACAGCAACCTCCGCGGCTGTGTCATCGGCAAGAACACCGACATCATGCGGGCCGCCCGGATCGAGGACGGGGCCGTCATCGGCGACGAGTGCCTCGTCGGCGAGGAATCGATCATCCAGGGGAACGTGCGGGTCTACCCCTTCAAGACGATCGAGGCGGGCGCCTTCGTCAACACCTCGGTCATCTGGGAGTCCCGGGGGCAGGCACATCTGTTCGGCGCCCGGGGGGTCACCGGGATCCTGAACGTGGAGATCACCCCGGAGCTGGTGGTCCGGCTGGCAGGTGCCTACGCGACGACCCTGAAGAAGGGGGCGACGGTCACCACGGCCCGCGACCACTCCCGAGGCGCGCGAGCGCTCAAGCGGGCCGTGATCTCGGCGCTCCAGGCCAGCGCCATCAACGTCCGGGACCTGGAGAACGTACCGCT
Source organism: Streptomyces sp. NPDC058289 (assembly GCF_042880975.1). Taxonomy (NCBI): domain Bacteria; kingdom Bacillati; phylum Actinomycetota; class Actinomycetes; order Kitasatosporales; family Streptomycetaceae; genus Streptomyces; species Streptomyces sp. NPDC058289. The sequence goes on along the minus strand of NZ_JBHVYI010000078.1, from coordinate 39,341 downwards.
GCCCGTGGCGCGGCAGCAGACCGCGCGCGGCAGCGCCGGCGGGATCGTGCTGCGGACCTCGCCGGGCGTGCCGGACTCCGTCGACATCATGTTCCTCGACGAGCGCGGGGCGGACCTCTCCCTCCAGCAGCAGCGCAAGCTCGACCGGGTCTACGCGCGCCAGGAGTACCGGCGGGCGTTCCCCGGCGAGATCGGTGACCTGCAGTTCCCGGGAAGCGTCTTCGACGCCTACACCGGCTCGCTGCTGCGGCGCGTGGACACCACCGGGGTCGCGGACTCCGGGCTCAAGGTGGTCGTGGACGCTTCCAACGGCAGCGCCGGCCTGGTGCTGCCCAGCTTGCTGGGCCGGCTCGGGGTGGACGCCCTCACCGTGAACCCGGGGCTCGACGAGTCCCGGCCCACCGAGAGCGCCGAATCCCGCCGGGCGGGACTGGTGCGGCTCGGGGAGATCGTGGCGTCTTCGCGGGCCGCCTTCGGCGTGCGCTTCGACCCGGTGGGCGAGCGGATCTCCCTCGTGGACGAGCGCGGCCGGATCATCGAGGACGACCGGGCGCTGCTGGTGCTGCTCGATCTGGTGGCCGCCGAGAAGCGCAGCGGCAAGGTGGCGCTGCCGGTGACCACGACCCGGATCGCCGAGCAGGTGGCGGCGTACCACGGGACCCAGGTGGAGTGGACGACGACCTCGCCCGACGATCTGACCCGGGTGGGCCGGGCGGAGAGCACCATCTTCGGCGGCGACGGGCGGGGCGGATTCATCGTCCCCGAGTTCAGCAGCGTCTTCGACGGGTCGGCCGCCTTCGTGCAGTTGATCGGGCTGGTGGCGCGGACGCAGCTCACGCTGAGCCAGATCGATGCCCGGATCCCGCGGGCGCACGTGCTCAAGCGGGACGTGCCGACCCCGTGGGCGGTGAAGGGGCTCGTCATGCGGCGGGTCGTGGAGGCGGCCGGGGACCGGCAGGTGGACACCACCGACGGGGTGCGGGTCGTGGAGGCCGACGGGCGCTGGGCCCTGGTGCTGCCGGATCCGGCGGAGGCGGTCACCCACCTGTGGGCCGAAGGACCCGACGACGCGTCCGCGCAGGCGCTGCTGGACGGCTGGGCAGCGGTGGTGGACGGCGCCGGGCACTGAGCGGCCCGTACGGCAGGCCGTAGGCCGGAACGGAACGGCGCAGGGCCGAAGGTCCGGTGGAGCGGGCGGGGCGTAAACCCCGGCCGGTCCACCGGACGTCCGCATTCGGTGGGAGCGGCGCCGACATGCGACGATGTGCGGCATGTCGCAGCCGCCCCACAACCGCAGTTCGGCACCTCCCGCGCGGCCGGACGCCTCCATGTCGCTGCTGACGCACGTGATGGACCATTCCCTCGACGAGGGCTACGCGGAGGCTTCGGCCCGCCGCGAGGCCGAGGGCACGTCCGGCCTGCCGCGGACCCTCAAGGCCAAACTGGGTCTCGCCGCCGGGCTCGTGCTCGCCGCCAGTGTCGTCACCCTGGGCGCCGCGCAGGCGCGGGCGACCGCGCCGGTGCTGGCCAAGGAGCGTCAGGAACTCATCGACCGGGTCGACCGGGCCGACGCGCACGCGGACGGTCTGGAGCGGGACATCGAACGGCTCCGGGACACCGTCGCCGCCCGGCAGCGCGAGGCGCTCAAGCAGCACGGCGGCGAACAGGGCCAGCTCGTGGCGCTGCTGTCCGGAGCCACCGAGGTGCACGGGCCCGGGATCAAGCTGACGGTGGACGATGCGAAGGGCTCGACGACCGGGAACGGCTCCAAGCCGCGTGAGAGCGCCGGATTCTCGGACACCGGGCGGCTCCGCGACCGCGATATGCAGAAGATCGTCAACGGGCTGTGGCAGTCAGGGGCGGAAGCGATCTCGATCAACGGGCAGCGGCTGACGTCGCTCTCGGCGATCCGGGCCGCGGGTGACGCGATACTGGTCGACAACAGGCCGCTGGTGCCGCCGTACGAAGTGCTGGCGATCGGCGACAAGAAGCGCCTCGGGACCGCGTTCCAGGACTCCGCGGACGGCCAGTACCTGCACGTGCTGCAGGAGAACTACGGCATCCGCTACACCTTGTCGTCCGAGGGCGAGGTGCGCCTTCCGGCCGCGTCGAGCCTGACCGTACGTACGGCTACAGCAGCAGAGCAGCAGAAGGGTGCATCGTGATCGCGGTACTGGGCCTCGTGGTCGGAGTGGTGGTCGGACTTCTCGTCCGGCCCGAAGTGCCGGCCGTGGTGGAGCCTTATCTGCCGATCGCCGTGGTCGCGGCGCTGGACGCGGTGTTCGGAGGCCTGCGCGCGATGCTGGACGGCATCTTCGTGGACAAGGTCTTCGTGGTGTCGTTCCTGTCGAACGTGGTCGTGGCGGCGCTGATCGTCTTCCTCGGCGACAAGCTGGGGGTCGGCTCGCAGCTGTCCACGGGTGTGGTCGTCGTCCTCGGCATCCGCATCTTCTCCAACGCCGCGGCCATCCGCCGGCACGTGTTCCGGGCGTGAGGCCGATGAGTACGAACGACACCCCGCCCGAGGAGCCCGGGGCCGCGGCACAGCGGCCGAAGGCGCAGCCTCCGCTGGAGCCGTCGGCCGGGCCCGTGGGCCACGAGCCCGGGCCGGGGGCCGAGGAGCGGGGTCCGGAGGAGAGCGGAGCCGCGCCGACCGGGTACGCGCCCAGCGGGTACGCGCCGGCCGGCCCCGAGCAGACCGGCCCCGAGCAGACCGGGCGCCAGCGGCTGGCGGCCGGGCTGTGGCCGCCGCGGGTGAGCCGTGCCCAACTGATCGTCGCGGTGCTGCTGTTCGTCCTGGGGCTCGGCCTGGCCATCCAGGTGCGGTCGAACAGCGACTCCAGCGCGCTGCGCGGCGCCCGTCAGGAGGACCTCGTACGGATCCTCGACGAGCTCGACGGGCGGACCAAGCGGCTGGAGGACGAGAAGCAGAAGCTCGACGACCAGCGCCGGGAGCTGGAGAGCAGCTCCAACCAGGCCGAGGAGGCCCGGAAGCAGACCGTGGAGAAGGAGCGCCAACTCGGGATCCTGGCCGGTACGGTGGCCGCGCAAGGGCCGGGGATCGTGCTGAAGATCACGGACCCCAAGAATCAGGTGCAGTCGGACAAGCTGCTGGACACCCTCCAGGAGCTGCGGGCGGCCGGGGCCGAGGCGATCCAGATCAACGGGGTGCGGATCGTGGCGGACTCGTACTTCTCGGACGAGGAGGACGGTGTCGCGATCGACGGTAAGAAGATCACACAGCCCTACGAGTTCAAGGTGATCGGGAAGCCGCAGGACCTGGAGCCGGCGCTCAACATTCCCGGTGGCGTCGTCCAGTCGCTGGAGAAGGAGCAGGCCGTCGTCGGCGTCACACGTCCGGCGAAGATCGTTGTGGATGCCTTGCGGGCTGCGAAGCAGCCTGACTACGCTCGGTCGTCATCGTCGTGATGCGGGAGGCGCGGGAGACGGGCTCACGCGGGCGAATGCCTGCGGGGGGTCGACGCACCGAAGTCGCGGTGCGTGGTGGAAACTGTCTGATGGTTACGGACGTTGTAAGTATGTCCGGGTCGGCAGGTGTTGCATTCGGAGTTCGTCCTGCCCCACGGGCGGGTCTGTTTCGGTCAAGGGGAATCGCCCGTGAAGTTGTTTGAGAAGTTGTTCGGCAAGAAGAACCGCGAGGAAAGCGGTGCGGCCAGGCACCGCGCGGGGCATGGAGACGTGGAAGGGCAGGGCGACCGGCCGCTCTTCCGCGACGAGGTCGCCGGGGCGGGTGACATTTCGGGCGCGCACGGCGCGTCGACTGTTGACCCTGCCGGTACCGGACGCATAGGTTTCGGTGAACCATCAACCTCAAGTACGGGTGGAGGGTTTGCCCCCGACCCGTATGCCACCAATGCCTCCGCGGGGCAGCCGCGGCGCGAGGAGCCGTCCATGTCGGCCGAGCAGATTTGCAGCAGGTGCGGGCACCGCAGCGATGCGGCGAGCCGGTTCTGCTCCAACTGCGGGGCGCCGCTGCGGGCGGGTCTGACGCCGGAGCGTGCCTCGGAGACCACGTCCACCATCTCGATCTCGGGCCTGGAGGCCTACGAGGCCGAGGTGTCGGGACAGACGCACGTGTCGTCCTCGCTGTCCCCCGAGGCCCAGGCCGCGGTGGAAGCGCTGCCCCCGGGTTCCGCTCTGCTGATCGTGCGGCGCGGCCCGAACTCCGGCAGCCGGTTCCTCTTGGACGGCGAGCTGACGACGGCCGGCCGGCACCCGCAGAGCGACATCTTCCTGGACGACGTCACCGTCTCCCGGCGCCATGTCGAGTTCCGCAGGAGCCACGACGGTTTCACCGTCTCCGACGTCGGCAGCCTCAACGGCACGTACGTGAACCGTGAACCGATCGACTCCGTCGCCCTGCACAACGGCGACGAGGTCCAGATCGGCAAGTACCGGCTGGTCTTCTACGCGAGCCTGCGGGGGCACTGACCCTTCAAGGGAAGGTCCCATGCTGCGTATCCCGGCAGGCGGTGCCGCCAAGAGCGGCACCGCCGGCACCGCCTCCTCGGGCGTGCGGCTGGTGAGCATCGGAACGGTGCTCACGATGCTGCGTGACGAGTTCCCCGAAGTCACGATCTCGAAGATCCGTTTCCTGGAGGCGGAGGGGCTCGTCGAGCCCCGGCGCACACCTTCCGGATATCGCAAGTTCAGCACCGACGACGTGGAGCGCCTCGCCCACGTCCTGCGCCTCCAGCGCGACCACTATCTCCCGTTGAAGGTCATCCGCGAGCAGCTCGACGCGCTCGCGCGGGGTGAGCAGATCCGTATCCCGGCGCCCACGGCGCACGGGGAGTCCGTCGACCCCACGAGCCCTGTCGCCCTCTACGGCGAGGTGGGCCGGGAACGGCCGACCGTGGCCCGGGTGGGCCGGGCCGAGCTGATCGCCGCCGCGGAGGTGGACGAGGTCCAGCTCGTGGAGTGGGAGTCGTACGGGCTCATCGCGGAGGCGCCCGGCGGCGGTTTCGACGCCGAGGCCGTCACCGTGGCCCGTCTGGTCGCCGATCTCGGCCGATTCGGTTTGGAGCCGCGCCACCTGCGGGCGATGAAGGCCGCTGCGGACCGGGAGGCCGGTCTGGTGGAGCAAGTGGTCTCGCCGCTGCGCCGGCACCGCAATCCGCAGACCAGGGCCCATGCGGAGGCCACCATGAAGGAGCTCGCGGGGCTCTCGGTACGGCTGCACGAGGCCCTCGTACAAACTGCTCTCGGGGTGCGGCTGCACTGATCCCGAGGGGTTTTCGGGCCGACTTCGGGCGACTTCGGAGGGGCTTCGGGGCAGGCTTGGGGGAGCCCGACTACCCAAACCTGCCGGGCAGGTCCTAGGGTTGCTGTGTGAACGAGCTCGACGTTGTGGGTGTCCGGGTGGAAATGCCCTCGAACCAACCGATCGTGCTCCTGCGTGAAGTGGGAGGCGACCGGTACCTCCCCATCTGGATCGGACCAGGGGAGGCGACCGCCATTGCCTTCGCGCAGCAGGGCATGGCCCCTGCCCGGCCGCTGACGCACGACCTTTTCAAGGACGTGCTGGAGGCGATCGGCGAGGAGCTCACCGAAGTCCGGATCACGGATCTGCGGGAGGGCGTTTTCTACGCGGAGCTCGTCTTCGCCAGCGGAGTCGAGGTGAGCGCGCGGCCTTCCGATGCCATAGCGCTCGCCCTGCGGACCGGGACGCCGATCTTCGGCAGCGACGGCGTGCTCGACGACGCCGGAATCGCGATCCCGGACGAGCAGGAGGACGAGGTGGAGAAGTTCCGCGAGTTCCTCGACCAGATCTCGCCAGAGGACTTCGGCACCGGCCCGCAGTGAGGCGCGGGTCGCGCCGTCCTCCCGGATATTTCAGCCCATTCGAGTAGCCTTTCCCCGCAATGGGGTACGGGAAACCACTCTCAGGGTGATTATCACTCGGCGTGCCGAGTGTGGCGATCGTTGACGCACCCCTGGTGACTGCCTACCTTCGAGATGGCAGGTCAAGGACGGAGGGTCGGCGTGAGAGTCACGGGCGACGGTATGACCGGGGGCATCCCCGCACGGAGTGACGGTGGGCCGTACCCGCTGCACGGTGGTGCGGTGAACTCCGCGCGCCGTCAGCCGGAGCCCGCGCCGGTCGGTTCGGTGGGGCCGGTGGGGCCAGTCGAGTCGGTGGGTGGCGAGTCCGCACCCGAGCAGGTCGGATATCGAGGGCCGACGGCGTGTGCCGCGGCCGGCATCACGTACCGGCAGCTCGACTACTGGGCGCGCACGGGGCTGGTGGAGCCCACGGTGCGCCCCGCTTACGGGTCGGGGACGCAGCGCCTGTACAGCTTCCGGGACGTGGTCGTCCTCAAGATCGTGAAGCGCTTCCTGGACACCGGGGTGGCGCTGCAGAACATCCGCACCGCCGTGCAGCACCTGCGCGACCGGGGTTTCTCGGACCTGGAGCGGATGACGCTGATGAGCGACGGCGCCACCGTGTACGAGTGCACCTCGCCCGATCAGGTCGTCAGCCTGCTCCAGGGTGGCCAGGGCGTCTTCGGGATCGCCGTGGGCGTGGTCTGGCGCGATGTGGAGAACGCGCTGTCGCAGCTGCACGGGGAGCGCGTGGACACGGGCGAGACGGTGGTCGGGCACAACCCGGCCGATGAGCTGGCCGCCCGGAGGAACCGGGCCGTCTGAGGGGCCTTCCGGCCAGCCGTCTGGTTGGCCGGACCCGGCGGTGGGTCGGGTTCGGGCCGATTGTCAGTGGCGTAGGGCAGCATCGGAGCTGTGAGAGCCGCGCCGACCATCCTGCACCTGGACATGGACGCCTTCTACGCCTCCGTGGAGCAGGCGTCGAAGCCGAGCCTGCGCGGCAAGGCCGTCATCGTCGGCGGGCTCGGGCCGCGCGGGGTCGTCGCCACCGCCTCCTACGAGGCCAGGCGCTTCGGGGTGCACTCGGCCATGCCGATGGCCCAGGCGCGGCGGCTCTGCCCGAACGGCGCGTGCCTGATTCCGCGCTTCAGCCTGTACCGCGAGGTCAGCGACACGGTCATGGGGATGCTCCGGGAACTGTCCCCCCTCGTGGAGCCGCTGAGCCTGGACGAGGCCTTCGTGGACCTGGAGGCGGGGGGCGTCGCCTTCGATGCGGAGGCCGCGCGGGCCGTTGGCGAGCGACTGAGGGCCGACATCGCCGCCGCGACCGGGCTGAGCGGGTCGGTGGGGCTCGCGGGGTCCAAGATGCTGGCCAAGGTCGCCTCCGAGGAGGCCAAGCCGGCCGGGCTGCTGCTGATCGAGGTCGGCACGGAGCGGGCGCACCTCGCACCGATGTCGGTACGGACCCTGCCCGGGGTGGGGCCGGCCACGGGGGAGCACCTGCGGCGGGCCGGGATCACGACGGTGGGGGAGCTGGCGGAGGCCGGTGAGGACGAGCTGGTCCGGATGGTGGGGCGCTCGCACGGCGTCGGGCTGTACCGGATGGCGCTGGGCGTGGACGAGCGGCCGGTGGTCGCGGAACGCGATGCGAAGTCCGTGTCGGTGGAGGACACCTTCGACGTCGACCTGCACGACCGGGTGCGGATCCGCAACGAGGTGCAGCGGCTCGCGGACCGGTGCGTGGAGCGGCTGCGCGGGTCGGGGCACTCGGGGCGGACGATCGTGCTCAAGGTTCGGCGGTACGACTTCTCCACGCTGACCCGCTCGGAGACTCTGCGGGGGCCCACGGACGACCCCGCGGTGGTGCGGGAGGCGGCGGCGCGGCTGCTGGAGGCCGTGGACACCACGGGCGGGGTGCGGCTGCTGGGGGTGGGTGTGACGGGGCTGGCGGACTACACGCAGGAGGACCTCTTCGCTTTCGCCGATGCGATGGCTGCGCGGGCGGGGGCGGGGTCAGGATCGGCTGCGGGTCCGGAGCCGGCTGCGGGAGTGGGTGCGGATCGTGCTGACGGGGTTGCGCCGTTCGGCGGGGGCGCGGGGCGGGACGCGGTCGATGCTGACGGGGGTCAGGAGAGCCGCGCTCTCGGTGAGGGCGCTGGACAGGGGCCCGGGCCGGTTCAGGACGAGGGCACCGGCCGGGGGCGGGGGCAGGGGCAGGGGCAGGCCCCTGGGCAAGGGCAGGGTGAGGCCGCCGGCGAGGGGCAGGGGGCTGGGCACGCGCTCGCTGAGGCTGAGGGCCGGGGGCAAGGTGCCGTGTCGGGGGAGGCGGAGAGCCGGGTCACCCCGGAGGGGCAGGGGCAAGGCCAGGGGCAAGGTGTTGGGTCGGGGCAGGTGGAGAGTGCCGGGGAGGGCCGGGCGGCTCGAGAGAGGCAGGGCCAGGGCGTTGGGTCGGGGCCGGTGGAGCGTGCCGGGGAGGGCCGGGGCGCCCCGGAGAGTCAAGGTTCGGGTCAGGGCCAGGGCTCGGGGGCAGGTCCGGCGGGTGGGCAGGGGCTCGGGGGGTCGGGCGGTGTCGAAGGTGTGAGTGAGCGGCTGTGGCCGGCCGGGAGCGATGTGCGGCATGCGGCGTACGGGCCGGGGTGGGTGCAGGGCAGCGGGGTCGGGCGAGTGACCGTACGGTTCGAGCAGCCCGGATCCGAGCCGGGCCGGGTGCGAACGTTTCTGGTGGACGACCCCGAGCTGGAGCCGTCCGATCCGATGCCGCTGGTAGGGGACCAGGTGGTGGGGGTCGAGGGCTCGACGGCGCCGTAGGGAGCCTCAGAGGTCAGGCCGCTTCGCCGGGCGAGGGTGGCCCGTCCGCGTCCGGGGAGTCGTCCGCCGGCAGGGCCCGTCGGGTTCGGGGGTAGTTCGTCGGCAGCTGCTGGGCGCGGCCGGGGGCCGGGCGGTGGCTCGGCGGCAGCTGCTGGGTGCTGGGCGTAGCCGGGTGTCGGCCGTTGGGTGCGCCCGTTGGTCGGCCCGTTGTCGGTACTGGGTTGGGCGCGGAATGTCAGGTGCCGCTGCCCGCTGCCCGCTGCCCGCTGCCCGCTGGGCGCCGCCGACCGTTGAACGTGCTGTGTGCGACTGGCTCGATCCGGCAGCCTGTCTTTGCCCAGCACCCTGGTCCTGCTGGGCGGTGCGGCCCGGCTCAGGGCTCCGCTCAGGGCTCTGCCCATGGTCGGTGGCGTCGGCCGGCTTGCCCGGCGCCCCCGTCCTGCTGGGCGGTGCGGTGCGGCTCAGCGTCCTGGCCATGGTTGGTGGCCTCGGTCGGCTTGCCCAGCCCCCGGTCCTGCTGGGCGGTGCGGCCCGGCTCAGGGCTCTGCTCGTGGTCGGTGGCCTCCGCCGGCTTGCCCGGTGGTCTGGGGCTGGCTGGGTGGCGAGGATCCGCCCGGCGTTCCTCGCTTGCCCCGGTTCGGTGTGCTGGGCCGCTGTCAGGCCCGCTGCCCCGGGTGGCGGCGGGCAGCGGGTGGGGGGTCAGGGGGTGTCGGGGGTCTTGTGGCCGAAGTCGTGCTGGAAGTCCGTGGGGAGGGCCAGGTCCAGGCCGTAGTGGTGGTAGAGCTGCAGCTCCTGTTCGGGGGAGAGGTGGCGGCCGACGCCGAAGTCGGGGGCGTCCTTGATGAGGGAGCGTTCGAAGGGCACGCGCAGGGTGTCGCCCACCATCTCGCTGGGCTCCAGCGGGACGAAGGCGTCCCGGCTGAAGAGTCCGGTGCGTACGGCGGCCCATTCCGGGACGCCCGTGGCATCGTCGAGGTAGACCTCGTCGACGGTGCCGATCTTGGTGCCATTGCGGTCGAACGCCTTGCGGCCGATCAGGCTGCGGGGATCGATGTCGGTCTGCACGGTCCGGTCCCTCCATTGGGCGCAACTCCTCCGTAATGACTACAAAAGTGCATTTCCGGAGAGGGGGCCACTCGAGGGAGGCCCGCAGATCCTCGCTGGTAGGCTGGGTGATGGCTGTTGACCCTGTGCGGGAGAGTCCTCCGAGTGAGTGAGACGGAGGCGCCGAAGGAGCAAATCCTCCCCGGAATCTCTCAGGCATACGTACCGCACGTGGTGAGGCCACTCTGGAAAGCAGGGGCGGGTACCGGGCGCGCAGTGCCGGTCCCTCTCCTCACCGACGGTGAAAGCCGGATCTCGTGGGCGATCCCCGCGCGGCCCGGTGAAGCTCTCAGGTTGTGATGACAGAGGGGGAGGCCGTCCGGGTGCCCGCGCCGTGGTGCCCCTCGCAGGTCGTACGACCAGGAGGCCTCCGTACATGACCGCCAACCGCATTCCGCTCTCCCAGCTGGAGCGAGGCATCCCCTTCGAGCAGCGCCACATCGGCCCGGACGCCGAGGCGCAGGCGAAGATGCTCGCCCATGTGGGCTACGGCTCGCTGGACGAGCTCACCGCAGCCGCGGTGCCGGATGTGATCAAGACCACCGCCGCGCTGAACCTGCCCGAGGCGCGGACCGAGGCCGAGGTGCTCGCCGAGCTGCGTGAGCTCGCCGACCGCAACCAGGTCCTGTCGTCGATGATCGGTCTCGGCTACTACGGGACCTTCACGCCGCCGGTGATCCTGCGCAACGTCATGGAGAACCCGGCCTGGTACACGGCGTACACGCCGTACCAGCCGGAGATCTCCCAGGGCCGTCTCGAAGCCCTGCTGAACTTCCAGACCGTCGTCGCCGAGCTGACCGGCCTGCCGACCTCCGGCGCCTCGCTGCTCGACGAGGGCACGGCGGCCGCCGAGGCCATGACCCTGGCCCGCCGCGTGGGCAAGGCCAAGGGCAACGTCTTCCTCGTCGACGCCGACGCGCTGCCGCAGACCATCGCGGTGATCGAGACCCGCGCCGAGCCGATCGGCATCGAGGTCGTCGTCGCGGACCTGTCGGACGGGATTCCGGCCGAGATCGCCGAGCGTGGCGTCTACGGCGTGCTCCTCCAGTACCCGGGTGCTTCCGGCGCCGTGCGGGAGATCAAGCCGGTCATCGAGCAGGCGCACGCGCTCGGCGCCATCGTCGCCGTCTCCGCCGACCTGCTCGCCCTGACGCTGCTGACCTCGCCGGGCGAGCTGGGCGCGGACATCGCCGTCGGCACCACCCAGCGCTTCGGCGTCCCGATGGGCTTCGGCGGACCGCACGCCGGTTACATGGCCGTCCAGGCCAAGCACGCCCGCTCGCTTCCCGGCCGCCTCGTCGGCGTCTCCGTGGACGCGGACGGCAACAAGGCGTACCGCCTGGCGCTGCAGACCCGTGAGCAGCACATCCGCCGCGAGAAGGCCACCAGCAACATCTGCACCGCGCAGGTGCTCCTCGCCGTCATGGCCGGCATGTACGCCGTCTACCACGGCCCGGACGGGCTGCGGACGATCGCCCGTCGCACCCACCGCTACGCCGCCCTGCTCGCCGCCGGTCTGACGGCCGGCGGCGTCGAGGTCGTGCACGGCTCCTACTTCGACACCGTCACCGTCCGGGTTCCGGGCCGTGCCGCCGAGGTCGTGGCCGCGGCCCGCGAGGGCGGGGTCAACCTGTACCAGGTGGACGCCGACCTGGTCTCCGCCTCCTGTGACGAAACCACCCTGCGCGCCGACGTGGACGCGGTGTGGGCGGCCTTCGGGGTCACCGCCGATCTGGAGGCGCTCGACGCCACCACGACCGACGCGCTCCCCGAGGGGCTGCTGCGCTCGGACGCGTACCTGACCCACCCGGTCTTCCACCAGCACCGCTCCGAGACCGCGATGCTGCGCTACCTGCGCAAGCTCTCGGACAAGGACTACGCGCTGGACCGCGGCATGATCCCGCTGGGCTCCTGCACCATGAAGCTCAACGCGACCACCGAAATGGAGTCGGTCACCTGGCCTGAATTCGGCCAGTTGCACCCGTTCGCTCCGGTCGAGCAGGCCGAGGGGTACCTCACGCTCATCACCGAGCTGGAGGAACGTCTCTGCGAGGTCACCGGCTACGACAAGGTCTCCATTCAGCCGAACGCCGGCTCCCAGGGCGAGCTCGCCGGTCTGCTGGCCGTCCGCGCCTACCACCGGGCGAACGGCAACGAGCAGCGCACCGTCTGCCTCATCCCGTCCTCCGCGCACGGCACCAATGCCGCGAGCGCCGTGATGGCCGGCATGAAGGTGGTCGTCGTCAAGACCGCCGACGACGGCGAGGTGGACGCGGACGACCTGCGCGCCAAGATCGAGCAGTACCGCGACGAGCTCGCCGTGCTGATGATCACGTACCCCTCCACGCACGGTGTGTTCGAGGAGCACGTCGCCGACATCTGCGCCCAGGTGCACGACGCCGGCGGCCAGGTCTACGTGGACGGCGCCAACCTCAACGCCCTGGTGGGCCTGGCCAAGCCGGGTCACTTCGGCGGCGACGTCTCGCACCTGAACCTGCACAAGACCTTCTGCATCCCGCACGGCGGCGGCGGCCCGGGCGTCGGCCCGGTCGGTGTCCGGGCGCACCTGGCCCCGTACCTGCCCAACCACCCGCTCCAGCCGACCGCCGGTCCGGAGACGGGCGTCGGCCCGATCTCGGCCGCTCCGTGGGGCTCGGCGGGCATCCTGCCGATCTCCTGGTCGTACGTGCGCCTGATGGGCGGCGAGGGCCTCAAGCGCGCCACCCAGGTCGCGGTGCTCGGCGCCAACTACATCGCCAAGCGCCTGGAGCCGCACTACCCGGTGCTCTACACCGGCCCGGGCAACCTGGTCGCGCACGAGTGCATCATCGACATGCGCCCCCTGTCGAAGGCGACGGGCGTGAGCATCGACGACATCGCCAAGCGCCTGATCGACTACGGGTTCCACGCGCCGACCATGTCCTTCCCGGTCGCCGGCACGCTCATGATCGAGCCGACGGAGTCCGAGGACCTCGCCGAGATCGACCGCTTCTGCGACGCGATGATCGCCATCCGCGCCGAGATCGAGCGGGTCGCGGGCGGCGAGTGGCCGGTGGACGACAACCCGCTGGCCAACTCCCCGCACACGGCGGCGGCCCTGGGCGGCGAGTGGAACCACCCGTACACCCGCGACGAGGCCGTCTTCCCGGGCGGGGTGTCGGCCGCGGAGAAGTACTGGCCGCCGGTGCGCCGCATCGACGGTGCCTTCGGCGACCGGAACCTGGTGTGTTCCTGCCCGCCGCTGGACGAGTACGACAACTGATGCAGTGACATGACGAAGGGGCCGGTCCGGGAGTTCTCTCCTGGGCCGGCCCCTTTCGTTCGCGTCGTCGGCTAGGCCGCCTTCATCACCTGCGTCGCCGCGAGCGGGCGGTGCGGGGCGATGATCTGGCCGTCCGGCAGCAGCTCACCGGTGTCCTCGAACAGCAGGACGCCGTTGCACAGCAGGCTCCAACCCTGTTCCGGGTGAACGGCCACGGGGTGCGCGGCCTCCCGGTCGGCGGAGTCGGCGGACGGGCATGCTGGCTTGTGCTGGCACATGGATGCGTTCTTTCGCTGCGGTGTGGTCTGTGTGCTGCGGCTCGATGCGTTGTTCATGGCCGCCCCCCGTATCAACGACTTGGCTCGGTCAGAGTCCCCAGTGTTCCCCCACGGCACGGTGTCCGGAGGGATTTCCCGGCAGCTGTCCTCATAGATTGATGACGCATCACCCGTGCGGGCGGTTCAGCTCAACTCCCCTGTCATTTCGGATGGTTCGCTGGGGGCCCGAGTGGGCTAGGCCGAATGGGCAGAACCGGCCAGGGGCCGGGTCAGGCGGCCGGTGCGGCCATGGAAGGCGGCACCGGGGGAGCCGTCGGCGTGAGCCGGTGGGTCAGTACGGGCAGCAGTTCGGACACGGGGTGCGGACGGTAGGCGGCGATGCCGGGCGGAGCGGGGGCGAGGGGAACCAGGAGGTCGGCGGCGGCCGGCAGGCCGGCGGAGGCGTCGGCTCCCACCGATCCGTGCAGCCACAGGGTCAGCATGTACAGCTCCGGTACGGACAGCAGGCGCGGCTGGTAGTTCTTGCCGAGCGATTCGGCCTGGCGCAGCGCGCGTTCGGTGGCGGCGACGTAGGGGCCCTCGAAGAAGTGGGAGAAGACCCATCCGTCCGCGGTCAGCCGGGTGTCGGCCGCCGCGACGTAGCGGTCCCCGCTGCGGATCAGGAACCGCCAGCCGGTCAGCCGGGTGCGCGGCGGCCTGCCGCCGGCGGTCAGGCCGGAGACGTGCAGCCGGTCCAGGACGTGGACGGGCAGCGGCAGTTCGGCGGTCATCGGTCCCTGGAGGGCGCGCAGGGCCGGGGTGTGCGCCTCGTGGACGGCGGTGGGGGAACCGAGGGCCGCGAGGACGCAGCGCAGGGCGGGCGCGGGAGCCGGAGGGACGTGCAGCGGCATGATGGGTCGCCTCTCGCTTGGGAGACTGTGGAACGGGGCGGGTGCGGGGTGCGGACGGCGCTGTCGCATTTTGGGGTCAGAGGGGGGCTGAGGGGCAATGGCCGCGCGCCAACTCTCTGCCTCGCTTGCGGAGTTTATCTGACATGTGTTCACGCAGTGTTTCGGCTAGCTGTCCCGCCTATTGCCGACAAGGCGGTTACCGGTCCCGCTGACGTGGCATTCATGCCGGGTGCGCGCCAAGTTTCCGCGCTGACCTCGGAGGTTACCGGATGGGGGCTCGGCTGAAAAGCGTCGGTTATCAATAACCGGCAAGGTCTACGCTGTATTTGCGTAGGAGTGCTTGCCAGGTGAATGTGCCAAAGCGCCTGTCGGCCAAACCGGCGCGCGCTCCCCGCCAGTCGCGCCCCTTCCGCGTTATCGATCACGCCGCCGGGGCATCATCGACCGTAACGCGCGCCCGGGCGGCGGAGCCATTGCCCGCCGCCCGGGCCCAGTCGAGGAGGGACGCTCCGATGGGGGAGAAGGTCGTGGCGGGCGGATTCGACCTGTCCGATCGGCAACGGTACCGGAGGAAGCTTCACGAGTGCCTGGAGGTACTGGAGCGACTTCTGGAGGAGAAGAGGTTCGATCGCCCCAAGAACATGATGGGGTTGGAGATCGAGTTGAATCTCGCGGGTGCCGACGGGTTGCCGAGAATGGTGAATGCGCAGGTCCTCGAGCGTATTGCGAGCAACGATTTCCAGACCGAACTGGGAATGTTCAACCTGGAGGTGAACGTACTTCCGCACCGGCTCGGCGGCCGGGTATTCGACCAGCTCGCCGAGGAACTGAGCGCTGGTCTCGGCTATGCCCACCGGCAGGCCCTGGAGGTCGACGCCGGGGTGGTCATGATCGGTATTCTGCCGACGATCTCCCGCACCGACCTGGTCACCGCCAACCTCTCGGCGGTGGACCGCTACTCCCTGCTCAACGAGCAGATCCTGATGATGCGGGGCGAGGACTTCGTGCTCGACATCGAGGGAGTCGAGCGGCTGACCTGGACCTCCGGGTCGATCGTGCCGGAGGCCGCCTGCACCTCCGTACAACTGCACCTGCAGGTGACCCCGGCACGGTTCGCGGACGTGTGGAACGCGGCCCAGGCGGTGGCGGCCGTACAGATAGCCGTCGGCGCCAACTCGCCCTTCCTGTTCGGGCGGGAGCTGTGGCGGGAGTCGCGGCCGCCGCTCTTCCAGCAGGCCACCGACACCCGGCCGCCCGAGCTCCAGGCACAGGGGGTGCGCCCGCGCACCTGGTTCGGCGAGCGGTGGGTGGACTCGGCGTACGAGCTCTTCGCCGAGAACGTCCGCTACTTCCCGGCCCTGCTGCCGATCTGCGACGAGGAGGAGCCGCTGCGGGTGCTCGCCGAGGGAGGGGTGCCGAGCCTGCAGGAGCTGGTGCTGCACAACGGCACCGTCTACCGCTGGAACCGGCCCGTCTACGGGGTCGCTGACGGCGTGCCGCACCTGCGCGTGGAGAACCGGGTACTGCCCGCCGGCCCGACGGTGGCCGACGTCGTGGCCAACGCGGCCTTCTACTACGGGCTGGTACGGACGCTCGCGGACGAGCAGCGCCCGGTGTGGAGCCGGCTGCCCTTCGCGGAGGCGGAGGCCAACTTCGACGCGGCCTGCCGCTACGGCATCGACGCCCGGCTGCGCTGGCCGCGCCGGGGCCGGGGCGGGGGACTGGCGAGCGTGCCCGCGGTCCGGCTGGTGCTGGAGGAGCTGCTGCCGATGGCGGCCGCCGGACTGGACGCGTGGGGCATCGAGCCCGCCGACCGGGACCACTACCTCGGCATCATCGAGGAGCGGTGCCGACGCCGGGTCAACGGGGCCACCTGGCAGGTGGACACGTACCACCGGGCCCTCGCGGACGGGCTGGAGCGGGACGCGGCGCTGGCCGCGACCACGCGCCGCTACAGCGAGCTGAGTCACCGGGGCGATCCCGTGCACACCTGGCCGGCGGGTCTGGGGGGTGGCGCTGCGGCGGCCGGGCCGGCGGCCGCGGGCTGATCCCGGGTCCCGTCGGGTCTCGTCTCGTCCGGTCCCGCCCGGTGATCCCCTTGTCCCGTGGAGGAGGCAGTATGGGGTGATCGGGGCGGGACGCCCCGCGAGATGTCGCAGCGGTGGCGGGACGGGAGACGGGCGTGCGGACGGAGCCGGAACCGGAGGTCGGGGAGCTCGAGCTCGGCGAGCGCTCGAGCGGGCGCAGGATGCTGCGCTCCGAGACGCTGCTCGTGCTCGCACTGTCCCTGGGCGCGAGCGGGGTCTCGGCCCTGATCAGCTTCATCGGCTCGCTGACCAAGCCGGGCGGGCTCAAGGACCAGGCCGCCACGCTCAACGGCTCGTACGCCCCCGGCCGGCCCTGGCTGGACCTGGCCTGGCAACTGTTCGGCATCGCGAGCGCCCTCGTCCCCGTCCTGCTCGTCGCGCACCTGCTGACCCGTGAGGGCGCGCCCGGGCTGAAGGTGCTGGGCTTCGACCGCACCCGGCCCTGGTGGGACCTGGGCCGGGGCGCCCTCGTCGCCGCCTGCATCGGCAGCGCGGGACTGGCCTTCTACCTGGGGGCGCGGGCGACCGGCTTCAACCTCACGGTGGTGCCGGAGGCGCTGCCCGACGTGTGGTGGAAGTTCCCCGTGCTGATCCTCTCCGCGGTGCAGAACTCCGTGGTGGAGGAGGTCATCGTGCTGGCCTACCTGCTGCGCAGGCTCGGGCAGCTCGGCTGGTCGCCGATGGCGGCGCTGATGGCCAGCTCCGTGCTGCGCGGCTCCTACCACCTCTACCAGGGCATCGGCGGATTCATCGGCAACGTGGTGATGGGCGTGGTGTTCGTCCTCGCCTACCGGCGCTGGGGCCGGGTCGGTCCGCTCGTCGTCGCGCACGCGCTGCTCGACATCGTGGCCTTCGGCGGGTACGCCCTGCTGGCGGGCAAGGTGGGCTGGCTGCCCACGCCGTAGGCGCACTGCTCGACTGCTCGACCGCTCGACTGCTCGGCCGCCTACGGTGCGCTGAGCAGCTCGCCGTCGATGACCGTGACCGCGCGCCCGGTCAGCAGCGTACGGTCGCCCAGCAACCGGACCCGGACGAGGCCGGTGCGGGCTGCGCCCTGGAGGCCGACGAGCTCCGTGCGGCCCAGCCGCCGTGCCCAGAAGGGCGCCAGGGCGGTGTGGGTGGATCCGGTGACCGGGTCCTCGTCGATGCCCAGCGCGGGGAAGAAGCCGCGCGAGACGAAGTCGTAGCCGCGGGAGGGGTCCTCGGCCGCCGCGGTCACCATGATCCCGCGCCGGGAGTAGCCGCGCAGGGCGGCCAGGTCCGGCGCGAGCTCCCGTACGGCCCGCTCGTCGGCCAGCTCCACCACGAGGTCCCCGATGTGCTCGGAGGTGTCGTGGACCGACTTGATCGGGGCGCCGAGCGCGCGCTCCACGGCGGGGTCCGGCTCGACCTCGGTCAGGGAGGAGGTCGGGAAGTCCATGACCAGGGTCCCGTCCTCGGCGACCGTGACCTCCAGGATTCCGCAGCGCGCGGAGAAGCGGACCGTCCCGGTCGCGAGCCCGCTCGTGGCCAGGACATGGGCGGTGGCCAGGGTCGCGTGGCCGCACATGTCGACCTCGGCGGCCGGGGTGAACCAGCGCAGCGCCCAGTCCGCGTCGCCGCCGGGCGGGAGGCGGTGGGCGAAGGCGGTCTCGGAGAGGTTGACCTCGGCGGCGACCTGCTGGAGCCAGGCGTCCGGGGGGAACCCGCCGTCGAGGAGTAGGACCCCGGCGGGGTTGCCGCCGAAGGGGCGGTCGGTGAAGGCGTCGACGATTCGGATGCGCATGTCATCGACGGTAGGGACGCGGCGGAGCCGGCCGCAAAGGCCAATTCGGGATGACTGGACTGGCTACCGGCCCATGTCCCCGGCCACCTCTCCGGCGGGGTGCTCAGGGCGATGGTCATCAGCCGGTCGGAGGTGTTCGTTGAAGGAGTTTCCGATATATCGTTGACGCATCGCGATGGGTCAGTGATAGTAGAGACATCGCATCAGCGACAACGAATCACCGAATGGGGAAAGGAGCGCAGTCATGCGTTCACACGGACAGCACGGACACGACCACGGGCATGAGCACGGACGGGGTCACGGCCACTGCGGGCCGGACCGTCGGGAGGAGTTCCAGCAGCGGCGTGCCGCCTTCGGGCCGTTCGGGCCGCCCTTCGGCGGCGGGCCCTTCGGTGGGCGCGGCGGCCGCGGCGGACCGCGCGGCCGGGCTCGGCGGGGTGATGTGCGCGCCTCCATCCTGGCGCTGCTCACCGACCGGCCGATGCACGGCTACGAGATGATCCAGGAGATCGGCGAGCGCAGCGGCGGGGCGTGGAAGCCCAGCCCGGGGTCGGTCTACCCGACCCTGCAGCTGCTGGAGGACGAGGGCCTCATCACCAGCGAGAGCGAGGGCGGCAAGAAGCTGTTCACGCTCACCGACGCCGGTCGCACCGAGGCCGAGTCCGGCCCGGACGCCCCCTGGGCGGAGGCCGGCCGGGGCTTCGACTTCGAGGCGATGAACGAGGTCCGGACGGCCGGTTTCGGTCTGATGGAGGCCTTCGGGCAGGTCTTCAAGACCGGCACTCCCGCGCAGCGGGAGAAGGCCCTCGCCGTGATCAACGACGCCCGCAAGAAGCTCTACCTGATCCTGGCCGACGAGCACTGAGTGTGAGTGGCTGCGAGTCGGTGGGACCTTCCGATACGACGGCGCGCCCTGCGGGACTTCTCGCGGGGCGCGCCGTCGTGTCCGCGCGCGTGCGGACCTGTTCGTTCGGGGGTGGTGCTCAGGCGACCAGGCCGGAGAGCTTGCGGAGCGACTCGTTCAGGGCGGCGGTGGCCGAGTCCTTGAGCTTGCCCGCCATGAGGGAGACCGCGGCGCCGGTGAACTCGCCGTCGATGCGGACCGTGGTGGCCCCGCCGTCCGGGATCAGGGTGTAGCGGGTCAGGACGGCGACGCCCATCGGGCCCTTGCCGGTGATCGCGAAGACGCGCTCGTCCTCCAGCTCCGAGACCGTCCAGAGGACCTCGGCGGGGAAGCCCATCATCTTCATGTTCTCGGCGAAGGTGGATCCGACCGCGAGGGTCTCGGGGCCGCCCTTCGGGAAGTTGGTGTGGGTCATGCTCCACTGGCCGTATGCGTCCCAGTCGGTCAGCTGGGACCAGAGCTTCGCGGCGGACGCCTCGATGCGTGATTCCGCGGTGACTTCAGCCATGCGACCACCCCTTCTCGTCAGGTACGTGCGGCGGAAGGTAGTCCCGGCGGACGCAACATTCAAGACTGACGACCTGTCAGATATCGCGAAGCGGGTGGGTGTGGAGGTGCGTGCGGAGGTTGGTGTGGAGGGGGGTGTGGACCCGGCCGGTGTCGGGTCGGTCTCGGGAGCATCTCAACAGGTGTCACGGTCCTGTCGCTCCTGACCGGGCCTGCCATGATGTCCGAATGCAAGCGTCAGGGAGACATGCCGGACTGGGCCTCGCCCTCATTTCGGCGATCGCGTTCGGTGGTTCGGGTGTGGCGGCGAAGCCGCTGATCGAGGCGGGTCTGGACCCGCTCCACATGGTCTGGCTCAGGGTGGCCGGGGCGGCGCTCGTGCTCTCCCCGCTGGCCTGGCGCCATCGCGATCTCGTACGCCGCAAACCCCTGCTGCTCGCCGGCTTCGGGCTCGTCGCCGTGGCCGGGGTCCAGGCCTTCTACTTCGCCTCGCTGTCCCGGATCCCGGTCGGTGTGGCCCTGCTGCTGGAGTACCTCGGCCCGGCGCTGCTGCTGGGCTGGATCCGCTTCGTGCAGCGCAGGCCCGTGACCCGGGCCGCCGCGGCCGGCGCCGCCGTGGCCGTCGTGGGTCTCGCCTGCGTGGTGCAGATCTGGGCCGGGCTGAGCCTCGACCTGCTCGGCGTGCTGCTCGGCCTCGCGGCCGCCTGCTGCCAGGCCTTCTACTTCGTCTTCGCCGACCAGGGCAGCGACGGGGACGACGTGCCCGACCCGATGGGCATGATCGCGTACGGCATGATCGTCGGCACCCTCGTGATGACCGTGATCGCCCGGCCCTGGCAGATCGACTGGCAGGTACTGGGCGGCGACGCGGCGCTCGGGGACCTGATGGTGCCCGCGCCGGTGCTGCTCGGCTGGGTGGTGCTGATCGCGACCGTGTTCGCGTACCTGACCGGTGTGGTCTCCGTGCGCAAGCTGTCGCCGCAGGTCGCGGGCGTGGTGGCCTGCCTGGAGGCGGTCGTGGCGACCGTACTGGCCTGGGTGCTCCTCAATGAGCACCTCTCGACCTGGCAGATCATCGGCGGCGCGCTCGTGCTGGGCGGGGCCTTCATCGCCCAGACCTCCCGACAGACCGCGCCCGGGGTCGCGGAGCCGGTGGCCGCCCTGGACCGCGACCCGAGCAAGGTCTAGGCTCTCGATCATGCCGATGACCGTGCTTCCGCCTCCCGCCGCCTAGCGCGGGCGGCTGCCACCACGTAGGAGAACCCGGCCCGGGCCGTGACCCGGGCGGATTCGCGCTGCCCGCGAAGCGATGACCTGCTCCTTTCATCCTTCACGCACGCGCGGAGACCTCTCGTGTCGATCCAGTCGGACCAAACGCCCGCCACCGGGCGCAGCCTGCTCTTCCTCGTCATCGCCGGAACCGCCTGGGGTACGGCGGGGGCGGCGGCCTCGTTGCTCTACCTCGCCAGTGACCTCGGCCCTCTCGCCCTGTCGTTCTGGCGCTGCGCGGGCGGGCTGGCGGTGCTGCTCCCGGTCCTCGCCGTACGCCGCCGTCCTCGGGGCGCAAGGGCGGGCGCCGTTCGGGCGCGGGCCTCGGTGGGGTCGTTGATCGGGACCGGGCTGCTGTTCACCCTCTTCCAGTCCGCGTACTTCGCCGCCGTGCGCGAGACCGGCCTCGCCGTGGCCACCGTGGTCACCCTCGGATCCGGACCCGTGCTCATCGCGCTCGGGGCCCGGTACTGGATGGGGGAGCGGCTCGGTCGGGGCGGGACCGTCGCGGTCGGCGGGGCGCTGGCCGGGCTGGCCGTGCTCGTCCTCGGCAGCGGTGGCGGCGAGGTGCGGCCGCTCGGCGTCGGCTGGGCGCTGCTGTCGGCCGCCGGCTACGGGGCCATGACCCTGCGGGCCAGGCTGCTCGGGCGGCGTGGCACGGGCGGGGAGCCGCTGGTCACCACCGTCTGGTCGGTGGGGGTGGGCGCGGTGTGCTTGTTGCCGTTCGCCCTGGTGGAGGGGCTGATGCCGCACACCGCGGAGCCCGTCCGGGTGCTCTGGCTGCTCGCCTACATGGCCACCGTGCCGACCGCGCTGGCCTACGCGCTCTACTTCAGCGGGGCCGCCGCGGTACGGGCCGCGACGGTGTCCGTGATCATGCTGATCGAGCCCGTCGGCGCGGCGGCGATCGCCGTCCTGGTGCTCGGGGAGCGGCTGACCGGCCCGGTGGCGCTGGGCACCGTACTCCTGCTGACGGCCGTGGGGGCGCTGATCGCCGCCGAGTCGCGGCGGCCGGCGGACACCGGGAATGCGGACGCGCCGAAGGGCGGGCCGGAGGTCCGGCCCGCCCTTGCCGGCGACGTGGCCGTCAGAGCGCGGTGACGTAGTCCGGGACGGCGATGCCCGCGGCGAGGTCGGCGGCCGGGACCGGGGTCCCGTACGCCGGCGCGACCGGGACCACGCCCGACCAGAACGGCAGCCCCAGGTCCTCGGGGTCGTCGTTCGGCCCGCCCGTACGGAGCTTCGCGGACACCTCGTTCAGGTCCAGGCGGATCACGGCCGTGGCCGCGAGCTCCTTGGCGTTCGCCGGCCGCGAGTCGGCCGAGCGGCCCGGAACGACCTGGTCGACGAGGGCGTCGAGCGCGATCCGGCGCTCCTCGGGGTCGGTGACCTCGTAAGCAGTGCCGTGCACGACCACCGAGCGGTAGTTGAGCGAGTGGTGGAAGGCGGAGCGGGCCAGGACCAGGCCGTCGACGTGCGTCACGGTCAGGCAGACCGGCAGCCCCGGGTCGGCCTTGCCGGCCGCGAGGAGGGGGCGCGAGCCCGTGGAGCCGTGGATGTAGAGGGCCTCGCCGACCCGGCCGAAGAGCGTCGGCAGGACCACCGGGGCGCCGTCGCGGACGAAGCCGAGGTGGCAGAGGTAGGCCTGGTCGAGTATCGAGTGCACGGTCTCGCGGTCGTAGCGCGCGCGGTCGCGGGACCGGGTCGGGACGGTACGTTCGGTGGGCGCGTACCCGGCGGCCGACGCCTTCGGGGCCGCGGTTGCGGCCGCTGCCGTCGACGTCTCCGTGGTGGTCTCGGTGGCAGGCGTGACGCTCATCGTGCGGTCTCCGTTGTATTAGTGCATACTTGGCTTTGTGCTAGGAGAGTATCTGATCATCGGGCGGCGCGCATCGGAAATCGCCGCGAGTGTGGAAGCGGGCGTCGCCTCGGGCGCGCTCGCGCCGGGAGCGCTGTTGCCGCCGATGCGGGAGCTCGCCGGTGTGCTGGGGGTGAACCCCAACACCGTGGCAGCCGCGTACCGCACGCTGCGCGAACGCGGGGTCATCGAAACCGACGGGCGCCGCGGCAGCCGGGTGCGGGCCCGCCCGGCGACCGCGCCGCGCGACGAACTGCGGATGGCCGTCCCGGCGGGGGTGCGCGACATCGCCTCCGGCAACCCGGACGTGCGGCTGCTGCCCGCGCTGGACGAGGCGCTGGCGGGCGCGGCCCGCCGGTACGCCGCCGAGCCGACCCTCTACGGCCAGGACCCGGTCGTCCCGGAGCTGGCCCGGCTCGCCAGGGCCGCCTTCGACGAGGACGGGGTGCCGGCCGGGGAGGTGGCGGTGACCTCGGGAGCGCTGGACGGCATCGAGCGGGTACTGGCCGCGCACCTGCGGCCCGGGGACGCGGTCGCGGTCGAGGACCCGGGGTGGGGGAGCGTGCTCGACCTCGTCCCGGCGCTGGGGCTACGGGTGGTGCCGGTGGCCGTGGACGACGACGGACCGCTGCCCGACTCGGTGGAACGGGCGCTGGCGCAGGGGGTCCGGGCGCTGCTCGTGACGGCCCGGGCGCAGAACCCGACCGGGGCGGTGGTGAGCGCGGAGCGGGCTTCGGAGCTGCGGGCGGTGCTCGCCGGACACCCGGAGGTGCTGGTCATCGACGACGACCACGGACACGGCATCGTGGACCTGCCCCTGAACGCGCTGGGCGGAGCGACCCGCCACTGGGTGCTGATCCGCTCCACCGCGAAGGGGTACGCGCCGGACCTGCGGCTCGCGGTGCTGACCGGCGACGGGGTCACGCTCGACCGGGTCCGGGGGCGGCAGCGGCTGGGCCCCGGGTGGGTGAGCAGGCTGCTGCAGTACACCGCGGTGGAGCTGTGGAAGGCCGGAGCGATCGACCCTGCGGCGGTCGCGCGGTCCTACGGGGAGCGCCGGGACGGACTGGTCGCGGCGCTGGCCCGGCGCGGGGTGCGCGCGCAGGGGCGGAGCGGGATGAACGTGTGGGTGCCCGTCGCCGAGGAGACGGCGGTGGTGACGCGCCTGCTCGGCGCGGGCTGGGCGGTCGCTCCGGGAGCCCGGTTCCGGGTGGAATCGGGGCCGGCCGTGCGGATGACGATGTCGACGCTGTCCCCGGCAGACGTACCGGGGCTGGCGGAGGCGGTGGCCTCGGCCGTCCGGCCGGCGGCCGGGGGGCGGCTCGACTGACGGCGGGGCGGGGAGCGCGGGTGGTGGGGCCAGGGCGGATCGGTGTCGTGCCGATCGGCCCTAGCGGCGTCGGGTCTGGGTGAGGGCCGCGCCGGCCAGGACGACGGCTGCGCCCACCGGGGTGTTCCAGTGGAGCTGTTCGTCCAGGAGGAGGACGCCCGCCGTCGTCGCGATGACCGGGATGAAGTACGTGACCATCTGCGCGGTGGTCGGGCCGATCTCGGTGACCAGGCCGTACTGCATCTGGAGGGCCATGCCCGTGCCCAGGGCGCCAAGGGCGATCACCGACAGGGTCGGCCAGAGCGGGAACGAGGTGGGGGCCGAGGTGAACAGAGCGCTGACCGCGGCCAGTTGGAGGGTGGAGACCAGGAGTTGGGCGCCGGTCAGGGCGACCGGGGAGCCCGGGGTGGAGGCCAGGGTGCGGCGTACGTAGATCCAGCCGATCGGGTAGCAGAGCGCGGCCAGCAGGGCGAGCGCGGTGCCCTTGGCGTCGAGACCCGAGAAGCCCTGCCAGGCGCCGAGGACGGTCAGGACGCCGAGGAAGCCCAGGCCCAGGCCCGCGAAGCGGCGGCGCGTCGGGCGGTCCTCGGAGAGCGCGACCAGGGACAGGGCCATGCCCCACAGCGGTGAGGTGGCGTTGCAGATGCCCGCCAGGCTCGAGGGGATGCTCAGTTCCGCGTACGCGAAGAGGGAGAACGGGGCGGTGTTGAGGAGCAGCGCCGCCACCGTCAGGTGGGCCCAGGTGCGCCGGCCCCGGGGGAGCGGTTCGCGGCGGATCAGGAGCACGGTGAGCAGGGCGAGCGCGCCGAAGAAGACCCGGCCGAGGGCCACCTGGAACGGGGCGTACGCCTCCGTGCCCACCTTGATCAGCAGGAAGCTGAAGCCCCAGATCACCGAGAGGACCGCGAAGCGCAGGCGCCAGTCCAGCCTGCCGGCGGTGTGCGCCTTCGTGGCGGGGGCGCCTGCGGGGGCCGGGGAGAGTCGTGGGGTGGGGGTGCCGGGTGGGGCCGGGGTGCTCGGTGGGACCGGGGTGCTGGGCGGGACCGGGGTGCTGGGGGCGCTCATGACAGCCACCTTGGCCCCTCGTGACCTCGTAGGACAAGCGAAATCTTGTGGGGGCGACGTCGTAGGATTGCTTACATGTTGAACTTGGAGCGGCTGCGCACCCTCGACGCCCTCGCCCGCCACGGCTCCGTCAGCGGCGCCGCCGACGGGCTCCATGTCACCACCTCCGCCGTGTCCCAGCAGATGGCCAAACTGGAGCGGGAGGTCGGCCAGCCGCTCCTGGCCAAGAACGGGCGGGGGGTGCGGCTCACCGATGCCGGCCGGCTCCTCGCCGAGCACGCGGCCCGGATCATTTCCCAGGTCGAGCTTGCCCAGGCCGATGTCGAGGCGCGGCGCGGGTGCGCGGTCGGCGAGCTGCGGATCGGCGCCTTCCCGACCGCCATGCGGGGGCTGCTGCCGCAGGTCCTGGCGGAGTTGCGGGCCGACCACCCCGAACTGCGGCCCCGGGTACGGGAGCGGGAGCCGGAGGAGAGCATGGCCGCCGTGGTCCGGGGCGACCTGGACATGGCCCTCGCCATCGACTGGCACAACAAGCGGATGCCGGTACCGGCCGAGCTCACGCGGGCCCATCTCCTGGACGACACCCTGGACATTGCGGTGCCGGCGGGGCATCCGCTGGCCGGCCGCGCGGGGATCTCCCTGGCCGACTTCGGTGAGGACGACTGGATCTCCTGGACCGAGGGGCAGTTCTGCCACGAGTGGCTCGTCTCCACCCTGCGCGGCACCGGTATCGAGCCCCGGATCACACACGTCGCCGAGGAGCACCACACCCAACTGGCCTTCGTCGAGGCCGGACTGGGCGTGTGCGTGGCCCCCCGGCTGGGGCGCGGACCCGTGCCGCCGGGGGTCCGGCTGCTGCCGGTGTGCGACAGCGTCCGGCGCCACGTGTACGTCGTCTGGCGGGCCGACGCCGACCGCCGGCCGTCGATCCGGGCCGCCGTCGAGGCCTTGAGGAGGGCGGCCTCCGCTGCTGCCGGGGAGGCCCGGGCGGTCGGCGGGGAGGTTGGCGGGGAGGTTGGCGGGGAGGTCGGTGGGGCGGCCGGCGGGGCGGCCTAGATCTTGCGGAAGTCCCAGGACACGATCGAGTCCGGTGTCAGCCGGATCCAGGCGTGCCGCCCGTCGTGCGGCATCTCCGTGATCCCGAAGTTCTTGACGGGGAAGAGCCGCTCCGGCTCCGCCAGTTCCTCGCACGGCTCGCCCGTACGGGGAGCCTCGCCCACGAAGACGGCCGTACCGGACAGTTCGACGCCGCGCAGCTCGTCGTAGGCCTCGCCGGCGTCGACGACGACCGAGATGCGGGGATCCTTGCGGAGGTCGGACCAGCGGCGGCTGCGGGTGATCGAGTACAGCCACAGGGAGGTGCCGTCCCAGACGAACCAGAGCGCGCCCACGTGCGGGCGTCCGTCCTGGGAGACCGTGGCCACCCGGCAGGTGTGCTGCTCGCGCAGGAAGGCGTCCGTTTCCTCGCCGGTCATCATGATGCGGCGGCCCCGCCGCTGCGCCCTGTCCGCGGATGTCCCGTCCGCGGACGTCCCGTCTGCGGACGTCCTGGCCGAGGGTGTTCCGTCTACGAGTGTCCCGTCCACCGGTGTGCTGTCCATATGGTCCGCGCCCCTTCACATCTGACTGTGTGTCAGGAATCATGCGTGCTCTTCCGTCACCACGCCAGGGGGAGCCATGGCCGATCTCGATCCCGCCACCACCGCACTGCTCACCGTCGAGTGCCAGAACGGTGTCGTCGGCGAGGAGAGCGCCCTCCCGGAGCTGGCGAAGGAGGCGCGGGACTCCGGCATGCTGGACCGGGTCGCCGCGCTGGTCGAGGCCGCGCGCGGGGCCGGGGTGCAGGTGCTGCACGCGGTTGCCGAGCGGCGGCCGGACGGGCGCGGGGCCAATGCCAACGCCCGGCTGTTCCGGGCCGCCGGGAAGCTGCCGGTGCGCCAGTTGACCGGCAGCCAGGCCGTGGAGGTCGCCGCGCCCATCACCGTCGCCGAGCAGGACCTCGTGGTGCGCCGACTGCACGGGCTCTCCCCGATGGCCGGCACCGACCTGGACGCCCTGCTGCGCAACCTCGGCGTCCGCACCCTCGTCGTCACCGGGGTCTCCTCCAACATCGCGATCCCGAACACCGTCTTCGACGCGGTGAACCTCGGCTACCAGGTCGTGGTCCCTTCCGACGCCATCGCCGGCGTCCCCGCGGCCTGCACCGCCGAGGTGATCCGCAACTCCCTCTCCCTCGTCGCGGCCATCACCACGGCCGAAGCCCTGATCGCCCAGTGGGCCCCGGCGCGCTGACCTCCGTACTCCCTCGAACTCTCCCGAACTCCCCAGGGGATAGGGGGTCGTTGTTAAGGCCCGGTAAATCGCGGCGGCGTAGAACAGGGGTTCGTCGCGGCGTGTGGGACGCGTAGCGTGTGGAGCGGAATCCGCACGCTGTGTGCGTGGCGGCCTACGGAGAGGTCGAGGAACATGGGGACGGCAACCGGATTGCGGCACCCAGGCGGTGAGCACGCTGCCCGCGGGTGGATCGCGGCGTCGCTCGACGAGGGTTCACGCGGACCGCACGGCCGGGCGCGGCCTCATACGGCTGCCAGTCGGCCGCCCGGCGCGGAGCGCTCGTAGGGGATCCGGTGGAGGGGTCGCGCGCCCCAGCGATCGGCCGGCCCGGACTTCGATGCGCCCGGAGACGGTGACGGTGACTGCGAAGGAAGCGGTCCGATGCCGGGCACGGCGAGCAGCACCGGCGGCCGGGTCCAGTCCTCCTGGCGCACGGCCATGTCGAGACGGGTGGACGCGTCGGCATCGACCCGCACGGGTCCGCTCGTGCCCACCAGCAGCGGTGAACCGCCGTCCGGGCCGCCGGCCGTCCGGATGCTCAGGCCCACTGCGTGCAGGTACCAGGTGCCCGGTGGTACGGCGGGCAAGGCAAAGGTCCCGGCCGTGTCGAGCCGGGACCAGGCTTGGGGTCGGCCCTGCAGGATGGGGCTGTCGAAGACGCCGATGTGCAGGGGTAACAAGGGTGTCCCCGTGATGAGGGCCGTCCCCGAAATGGATCCCAGAGGCCCGGGCGGAACCGGGAGCGGGATGACCGGGGGGTGCTCGGCGGGGTCACCCTGGCCGATTTTGCGGAATTGGGTGGGCGAGAGGCCGACCGAGGCGGTGAAACGCCTGGAGAACGTGCTGGCGCTGCTGTAGCAAACCTGTGCCGATATGTCGGCCACATTGAAGTCGGTATTGACCAGAAGGCGTTTTGCCTCATAGAGGCGAACGGCACTCAGGAATCGTCCGGGTGTCACGCCGGTTGTTCGCTGGAATACCCGGAGAAAGTAGAATTTGCTCATCATGACGGAACGGGCGAGGTCATCCAGATAGATGGGCTCGTGGTAGTTTTCGCGGATAGTGGAGATTGCATGCCGAGTGAGGTGGATCATTTCTCCGGACTCCCTGCTGTGATCTGAAGAAACACCCCCGTCGCGAGCGCAGCGCTGGGCTCGGTAAAAGGTGCTGAGAGGAACGTAGGCCCCGTGCGACCGGTCGGGCGGGGCGCGGCATCAGGCGCAGGCCGGATTGCCGGCGGACTCGACGGATGGGGTGGCGGGGCTGGGACCTGGGCGAACAGTGGGCTGCTCGCCCTCTCGCTCAGGCGCACGCGGGCGCCCTGTCGGCGGCACGGGTGTCACTGCGGCCGGGGCGCGGCATTCGGTTGAACCCTGCCGACCGGATCGGAAAATCGGACGGTCGCCCTTAAGGTTCCAGGCGCCCGTCGCCTGCTCGAAAAGATCTCAAACAACGAGATGGCGCGAAACATTCCAGCGAATCGCTCTGGATCGATCCGTGGTTCACCGCGCCGAAGTCGGACCTGTCGGCGGCACTATTTCTGGCAGACACTCGGCAACCCCCGTTGCGTTAATTAGGACGCCTTTGAGCCTCGCACAGCTAGCCACCTCGAAGCAATAGGGTTACGGTCATTTCCGGGGTGCCGCGAGTCGCCCCGTCGGGAATTTCCGGAGCGGGTCGCCTCGTGTATGGAGGTGTCGCTCCGCCATTCAACGAGGCAGGGGCGGTCGTGATCGTTGCGCATGCGTACGGGCCGTCGGGTGTTGGTCGGTCAAGAGGAGGAAAATTGTTCCGCTATGCGAACGCCTCGGATCCGCGCGGGACGCGGCCGTGATCGAGGAGCTGCTCGCGCCGGTGGTGGCGGCCGTCTCCACGCGCGGGGACGTGCCGTGGGCCCGGCTCTACCCGGAGGAGGAGGCCCTCGTCGGCCGGGCGGTGCCCGAGCGGCGCCAGGAGTTCGCGACCGGCAGGCACTGTGCCCGGCGGGCGCTCGGCCGGCTCGGCGTCGCCGCCGGACCCATCCTGAAGGCGGAGCGCGGAGCGCCGCGCTGGCCCGAGGGGATCGTCGGCAGCATGACGCACTGTCCCGGCTACCGGGCCACGGCCGTCGCGTGGCGGCGCGAGGTCCTGGCGCTGGGCATCGACGCCGAACCGCACCGGCCCCTCCCGGCAGGGGTGTTGGAGGCCGTCACCGGGGCCGGTGAACGTGCTGCGCTTGCCGGCCATGCCGGAGCTCAGGCCGGAGATCAGGGGCAGGTCCACGCGCAGGTCCACGCGCAGGTCCACGCGCAGGTCCATTGGGACCGGCTGCTGTTCAGCGCCAAGGAGTCCGTCTACAAGGCGTGGCACCCGCTGACCGGCCGTCGGCTGGACTTCACCGACACGGCCCTCGACTTCGACCTCGAACGCGGCACGTTCACGGCCCGGTTGCTCGTACGGCCACCCGTGCTCGCCGGGCACGGTCCGCTGACGGAGTTCCACGGCCGTTGGGCGGCCCGCGACGGGATCGTCGTCACCGTCGTGGCCGTCCCCGCCGCCCCTGACGCCGGCGCGCTCCGGGTGAGGTGAGCAATCTCGGCGATGACAGCACGTCGGCCCGGCCCGCAGGCTGGAGGAGCCGACGGGGGACCGGTGCCCGTCCCGGGCGCATCGCGCCGACCCGGCCGCACCACGCGGCTCCCGGACGGGTTCTTCGGCGTGCACCCCGGCGGTCGAGTACGCCCACGGCCCATCCGGGGCCACAGCGGCCACACGGGTCACACCGGTAGAGCGGCCCCACGGGCAGAGCGGCCCGAGCGGACGAGCGGGAGCCCGGGCCGCGGTCCGGCGAGGTCCTGCCGTGCAGCCCCGAGGGCGGCCGGTTCCTTCTCCCCGCCGGGGCCGTACGGCGCAGGCCCGGGCCGAGCGGAAGGCCGCCTCGTTCTGGTGCGCGGGACGCCCGTCCCCGGCGGCCGCCTCCTTCCCACCCGACGACAGCAGATCGAGGTCTGTACCCAAATGACCAGTCATCAAGTGCAGTTGTTACTGCTGGACATCGCGCTGATCCTGCTGCTCGCCCGCGGGCTGGGTGCGCTGGCAGCCCGAGTCGGGCAGCCTCCCGTCGTGGGTGAGATCCTCGCCGGGATCCTCCTCGGGCCCACCCTGTTCGGCAACCTGGCCGCCGACCACCTCTTCCCGGCCGACGTACGGCCCTTGCTGGCCGGCCTGGCGAACGTCGGGGTCGCGCTGTTCATGTTCGTGGTCGGGCTGGAACTGGAACACCGCCTCTTGCGGGGCAGGACGCGGGCGACCGTCGGAGCGGCCGTCGGCTCGACCCTCGTGCCGTTCGCCCTCGGCGCCGTCCTCGCCTTCTACCTGCTGCGCAATCACCCCACGCCGCAGCGCGCCGCGTTCGTGGTGTTCGTGGGCCTCTCGGTGTCGGTGACCGCGTTTCCCGTCCTCGCCCGCATCCTCGTCAGCCGGGGGCTGTCCCGTACGGCGATCGGAGGCCTCGCGCTGGCCACGGCGGCGGTCGTCGACGTCGTGGCCTGGACGGCGCTCGGCGGCGTCCAGGCGGTGGCCGGCGACGCCGAGAACTACTGGCTGGTGGCCCTGCTGATCCCGTTCGCGGGGGTGCTGTTGGCCGTACGGCCGCTGCTGCGCAGGGCGTTCGCGCCGGGCGGCATCGAGAAGCCCCTCACCCAGACGATCCTGTCCCTCGTGATCGTCGGGGCCCTCCTCTCCGCGGCGGCCACGGAAGCCATGGGCATGCACTACATCTTCGGAGCCTTCCTCTTCGGTGCGCTGATGCCCCGCGAGGGTGTGGACGTGCTGCGCGAGAAGATCCTGGATCACACCGGGCAGATCACCTCCCTGCTGCTCCCCGTGTACTTCGTGGTGGCGGGCCTCAAGGTGGACCTGCGGGGCGTGGGGCTCGAAGGGCTCACCGAGTTCGGTGTCATCCTGCTCGTCGCGATCGGCGGGAAGTTCGGTGGTACCTATCTGGGCGCCCGGTCACAGGCACTGGACAAGAGGGACGCCCTGACCCTGGCGGCGCTGATGAACACGCGGGGTCTGACCGAGTTGGTCATCCTCGGAGTGGGTCTGGAACTCGGACTGCTGGACGGCTCGTTGTATTCGCTGATGGTGGTGATGGCCCTGGTGACGACGGCGATGACGGGGCCGCTGCTGTCCCTGATCGGGGCGAGGGGCGCCCCGGCGCGGACGTCCGGTGCGCTGACTGAGGGCGCCGCGTCGGCGGGGGGTGTTGCGTCGGCGGGAGGCGTTGCGCCGGCCGAGGGGCCCGGGGGCGGCGGGGCATCCGGGGGCGACGAGGCGACCGGGGAGGGTGTCGGCAGCGCGGGCAGGGGCAGCCGTGCGCTTGGCTGAGCGGGACCGTGAGCTCGCCGGACTCGCCGAGGTGCTCGACGACAGCTCCCGGGGCAGGGGGAGCGTTGCGCTCGTCCAGGCCGGAACCGGCTGTGGACGCACCGAGTTGCTCGATGCGCTGAGGCGCGTCGCGGTCGAGCGCGGGTTCCTCGTGCTGCGGGCCACCGGCTCGGGGCCGGAGCGTCGCGTGCAGGGCGGCGTCCTGCGTCAACTGCTCACCTATGCCGACGTTCCCGTGGACCTCGCCGGTGGGCCCGCCCGCGAGTGGGCCCGGATCGTTGGTGCCGGTGCCGGTGCCGGTGCCGGTGCCGGTGCCGGTGCAGCGGGCGGGGTTGGGGTCGGGGCCGTCGCCCGGTGGCCGCTCGACCCGGAGAGCGTCGGGGCGCTGCACGAACTGTCCGCCGCGATCCTCCGGATCTCCGAGCGGGCGCCGGTCCTGCTGTGCGTGGACGACATCGAGTTCGCGGACTCCCTCTCCCTGCACTGGATCCTTCACCTGGTCCGGATCCTGCGCTCGTCCCGCATCGCCCTGGTGGCCGCCGAGTGCACGCCGTCGCGATCGGGCCGCCCGCCGCTGTACGCCGAGTTGCTGCGGCAGCCGAATCACCGCCGGATCGTCCTGGAACCCCTGTCCCCGGCGGGGGTGGCCGCCGTGCTCGCCGGGCACCTGGGCGCACGGACCGCCGCGGCCCTGGCCGAGAGCTGCCACCGCTTCAGCGGTGGCAACCCCCTGCTCGTCCGGGCCCTCGTGGAGGACCAGCGGCGGGCCGTCCCGCGCGGCAAGGTCCCGTACGAGCCCGTCGTCGCCGGCGCCTACGCGGACACGGTGCTGAGCTGCCTGCACCGTGCAGGGCCCCTTGCCCTGCGGCTGGCCCGGGTGCTGGCCGCGCTCGACGGCGCGGAGACGGACGCCGGGCTGCCGGCCCGGCTGCTCGACGAGGAGGAGGGGGCCGTCGAGGAGTGCCGCGCAGCGCTGGAAGCGGCCGGGCTCCTCGACGGGGGGCGTCTGCGGCATCCCGTAGCGCGATCGGCGGTCCTGCGGGGCCTGTCGGCGTCCGCCCGCCGGGAACTGCACGGCGACGCAGCGGAGTTGCTCCACCGGGACGGGGCGCATGCCCTGCGGATCGCGCCGCACCTGCTGGCGGCCGGGCGCGAGCACCCGTCCTGGGCGGTGCCCGTGCTGGAGGAGGCCTCGGAACGCCACCTGGAGGCCGACCGGCCGCAGGACGCACACGACTGCCTCGCCCTCGCGCTCGCCGTGAGCCGGGACGAGGGCGAGAGGGTGGACCTCAGGGCGCGGCTGGCCGCCCTCGCGTGGGTGCTCGATCCGACGCTCGGCACCCGGCACTACGGCGAGTTGGCGCGGGCGCTGCGCGAAGGCCGCCTTCCCGGCCGGCACGCTCTGGCGCTGGCGAGACGTCTGCTGTGGCACGGCCGCTTCGATGAGGCCGCCGAGGCCGTCGAGGCCGCCGGGCGAACCCGGGTCCCCGGGCAGGTCCCGGACCCCGATCCGCCGACCGCCGTGGAGCTACGGGCCACCCGCGAGCTCCTGTCGGCGACCCGCGGCCCCGCGGCCACCGGCGCGGGAAGGCCGAAGACAGCACCGACCGGGACCGCGCCGGCCGCGGTGCCCGCCGGAGTGGCTGCCGGGACCGTGCCCGCCGCCGTACCCGCCGGGGCCGTGTCTGCCGGTGTGGCCGTCGGGACGGTGCCCGTCCGGAACGTGCCTGCGGGTGTGGCTGTCGGGACGGTGCCTGCCGGGGACGTCTCCGTCGGCGTGCCTGTCGGGGCCTTGGTTGCCGGGACCGAGCCCGTCGGGGCTGTGCCCGGCGTCGTGTCGGGCGGTGGGGTCGCCGCCGCCGTGACTGCCGGGACCGTGCCTGCTGGTGTGGTGGTCGGGACGGTGCCCGCCGGGGCCGAACTCGTCGGGGCCGTGCCCGCCGTGGTGCCCGCCGGGTCCGTGGCTGCTGGTGGGGACGGCGGGATGGTGCCGGCCGGGTCCGTGCCCGCCGCCGTGTCCGCCGGGACCTGGCCCGCCGGTGTGGCCGTCGCGAGCGTGGCCGAGGCCGGGTCTGCTGGTGTGGCCGTCGGGACGGTGCCCGCGGGGGCCCTGTCTGCTGGTGTGCCCGGCGGGTCCGTGCCTGCTGGTGTGGCGGCCTGGACCCTGCCTGCCGGGGCCGTACCTGGCGGGGCCGTGTCTGCCGGTGTGGCTGCCGGGACGGTGGCTGCCGGGGGCGTGCCTGCTGGTGTGGCCCTTGGGACGGTGCCTGCCGGGGGCGTCTCCGTCGACGTGCCTGCCGGGGACGAACCCGTCGTTACCGTGCCCGGCGGTGTGGTCGCCGCCGCCGTGCCTGCTGCTGTGGCGGTTGGCACCCTGTCTGCCGGGGCTGAACTCGCTGCCGGGGCCGCACTCGTCGGGGCCGTGCCCGTCGATGTGTCCCTCGGGGCCGTGTCTGCCGGTGTGGGCGTCGGGGTCGTGTCTGGTGATGTCAGGGTTCGGGCTGCCGCTGCGCTGTCCGATGTGCTTGCCCATGGGCCCGGTGCCCCGGGGGTCGTCGATGCCGAGGAAGTCCTGCGGGACATGCGGCTCGGCGGGGGCAGTCAGGAGTGGATCGTGTCCGCCGTCACCGCGCTGGTGCTCGGCGAGCGGTTGGAGGCTGCCGAGAGGTGGTGCGAGCTTCGGCTGGCCGAGGCCCGTGGCCGCCGGGTTCCCCTGTGGGAGGCGGAGTTCACCTCGTTGCTGGCCGGCATCCGGCTGCGCCAGGGGGATCCCCGCGCCGCTGGGAGGCTCGCCGGGGCGGCGCTGGGCCTGGTCCCGGCGGAGAGTTGGGGCGCGGGACTCGGCGGGCCGCTGTCGGTCCTCGTGCGGGCCGCCACCGAGACCGGGGAGCGTGAGGCGGCCGTGCGCCACCTCGCCGTGCCGGTACCGGACAGGATGTTCTCGACCCGCTTCGGGCTGGACTACCTACACGCCCGTGGCCGCCACCACCTGGAGGCCGGGCGCCCCGACGAGGCCCTCGAGGACTTCGCGGTCTGCGCCGGGCTGATGCGCGGCTGGGGATGCGACCGGCCCGCCCTGGTGCCCTGGCGGACGGAGTCGGCCCGCGCACACCTGGCACTCGGGGACGAGACCACCGCCCGCGCCCTGGCCCACGAACAGCTCGCCCTCGCCGGACCGGAGCGCACCCGGACCCGCGGGCTCACCCTGCGGGTCCTCGCCGCCACCGCGGACGTCGCCGAGCGCGCGGCGCTGCTGACCGAGGCCGTGGGCGTCCTGCGCGCGGTCGGTGACCCGTTGGAGACGGCCGGCGCCCTGACGGACCTCGGCCGCGCCCACCTCCGGGAGGCCAGGCCGGACAGGGCCCGGGCGGTGTTCGAGATGGCCGCCAGGCTCGCCGGGCGGTGTGGGGCGCAACCGCTGGAGACCGTAGTCGCGGCGGAGCTGGACGGTCTGCGGCCGCGCACCGGACGGACCGCGGACCGCGGATGGGACGGAGGAGCGGGCGCCGGAGCAGGCTGCCGGCCGGACACCGGATCGGACGGCCGGCCCGGTCGTAGGGCGCGCGCCGGGTCGGGCCGCGCCGCCGCCGCTCTGGAGTTGCTGAGCGAAGCGGAGCGGCGGGTGGCCGCGCTCGCGGTGGGCGGGCACACCAACAAGGAGATCTCCGAGCAGCTCGTCGTCACGGTGAGCACGGTGGAACAGCACCTCACGCGCATCTTCCGGAAGCTGGGGGTGAGGGCGCGCAGGGACCTCCCGTCGGAGATCGTGGCCGATCCGGTGGAGGCGGGCCGGGCCGTCGAGCTACGGCCGTAGAGGTACGGCGGCCACCGCCGGCGGGCCGGGAGGGGCTGAAAGCGCCCGGTCCGATTCCGGCCCCGATGTGTAGTGTGGCGACATGAAGGCAGAGACCTTGCGAGGCAACCTGGAAGGCATGCTGCTGTCCGTGCTGGAGCCCGGAGAACAGCACGGCTATGCCGTCATCGAAGAACTCAAGCGGCGCAGCGGTGACGCGATCAACCTGCCCACGGGGACGGTCTATCCGGCCCTGCACCGGCTGGAGGCCGCGGGGCTGGTCGGCAGCGAGTGGTCGACGTTCAACGGCCGGCGCCGCCGCAACTACTTCCTCACCACGGCCGGACGCCGCGCCCTGGCCGACAAGCGCACGGCCTGGCAGGAGGTCTCCTCGGTCATCTCGGTGGTGCTGGGAGGCGGGGCGTGACGGAAGCGGCGGTCTTGCAGCGCTACACCGAGCACATCGCCGAACACCTCGTCGGACCGTCCTCCAGGCGGTCGGCGATCCTCGATGAGGTGCTGGACGGCCTGGAGTGCGCGACCGAGGGCAACCTCGAAGTCTGCCCCGACGCCGAGGAGGCCGCGCAGCGCGCCGTCCAGGAGTGGGGTCCGCCCACCGAGGTCGCCCGGGCCTACAACGACGCCACGCTGAGGATCAGCGCCAACCGCCTCTCCGCGCGTGCCGTGTGCGCGCTGCCCCTGCTCGCGGCGACCTGGGCGTCCGCCATGCTCGGGGGCCCGGCAGGCCCCTGGCAGTACCGGCATCCGCCGCTGCTGCTGATGGGACTGTCGGTCGTCGCGTTCGGCTGCGTGCTCTCCGTGGCGGGAGCCGTCTCCGGGCTCCGCAAGGGCAGCGGCATCGAGGCGGCGGACGCCCGGCGGGACCGCGGGGTCACGACCGGGACGCTCGCGGCGCTCATCGGACTGCTCTCCGTGCTCGGTGCGCTGATCCTGCTGATGCTCAACCGGGGCCTGAGCCATCCCGAATCCCTGGACTGGCCGATGGTCTCCATCGCGGCGACCCTGACCCTGCTGGCCGGCGCCTACTTCGGGCTGGCCCTGAAGCGTTTCGTCTCGGTCATGCGGGGAGCCGGATCCCCGTAGTCACCCGGAATTCCGCGCGATTTCCCGTAGCGCCTTTTAGCACCTCGTAACACCTTGTAACGCCTCGTAGTACCGCGTGACGCCGCGCGAGTACGGCGATCAGAGCCCCTGGTGGGGGCGGCCTCCACGGACGGATGCCGCCCCCGTCGGGGGCTCTTCGCGTATCCGGGGCGGGGTTCGCGGTCCGGCCAACTTCCCCGTCGGGTCGGGCCTTTGTGTTGCGGACGCCGTGCCGGCGGGCTACGTTGATCACCCATGTGTAGCGTGGCTACACAATAGCGTCGCTACAGGAGGTGTGTCGCGTGGAGCGCATGACGCGATGGGTGCTCGCCCATCGGCTGCCCGTGGTCCTGGTCTGGGTAGTGCTCACCCTGGTCGGGGGAGCCCTGTCCAGCAGCACGATCGAGAAGCTCTCGTTCGAGTCCCGCCTCCCGGACAAGCCGGCCCAGGTGGCGAACGACACCCTCGCCCAGCGCTTCTCCCAGACGGGCGGCAAGAACGCCCCGCTGCTCCTCGTGGTGACCGTGCCGGACGGCACGACCGCCGACAGCGAGGACGTCCGCAAGGCCTGGGGCGACCTGATCGCCAAGGTCACCCCGCAGGGCGGCCGCAGCGTCTCCTACGCGAACACCGGCGACGACTCTCTGATCTCCGGGGACAAGCGCACCACCGTCGCGCTGGTCTACCCGCCGGCGAACCACACCAACGTCCCCTACGAGCAGTCGCTCCCGGGGATCAAGCAGACGGTCGAGCAGACGAAGATCGCGGGAGCCCCGGTCGAGCTGACCGGCCAGCCCGTCCTGTCCGGCCGCGACAGCGGAGCCCAGCGCAGCCCGATCTACGAGACGCTGATCGGCGCCCTGGGAGCCCTGGTCGTGCTCGGCCTCGTCTTCACCAGCGGCCTGGCCATCGTTCCGCTGCTGATGGCCGCGGTCGCCATCCCCACCACGTTCCTGCTGGTGCGCGGCATCACCGGGGTCACCGACGTCTCGTTCATCGTGCAGTTCCTGGTGGCCCTCATCGGGCTGGGCATCGCCATCGACTACGCCCTCCTCGTCGTCACCCGCTGGCGGGAGGAACGGCAGAAGCCCGGAGCCGACGGCCCCGATCCCGCCTCGCGCCGTGAGGCGGTCGTACGCTCCGTGGCCAGTGCGGGCCACGCGGTCGCACTGAGCGGCGCCACCGTGGCGATCTCGCTCGCCGCGCTCGTGGTCCTGCCCGTCCCCTTCCTGCGCAGCGTCGGCTACGCGGGCCTCCTGATCCCCCTCGTCAGCGTCGCGGTCGCCCTGACCCTGCTGCCCGTCCTGCTGTACTCGTGGGGCGACAAGCTCGACCGACCGCGCCGGGCGCACCGTCCGGACAGCAAGATGTGGGGCCGGATCGCCGGGGTCACCACGCGCCGTCCCGCGCTCACCGCGGTGATCAGCGGCGCGCTGCTGCTGGCCCTGGCCGCGCCCGTGTTCGCCCTGCAGCTGGGGCAGCCGGCCACCGTGACGCTCGCCCAGGGCGGGCAGCCCGCGGCGGCCTTCCAGCGGATCGTCGACGCCGGCTTCGGCGAGGGCATCGCACGTCCCCTCGAAGTCGTCGTGGACGCGGGCGGCAGTGACGCGATGAGCAGCCGGCTCGGCGGTCTCGAAGGCGTCGCGGGCTCCGTGGCCCCGGCGGACTGGGAGCGCGGCGGGCAGCGCATCGTGGATGTGTGGACCAAGGCGGACCCGTCGAGCGACGACGGCCGGGACGCGGTGACGGCGGTCATGGACACCGCGGGGGAGACCCCCGGCGCGCTCGTGGGCGGCGGACCCGCCCAGGACGTCGACTTCATCGACGCGGTCTACGGATCCCTCGGGCTCATCCTCGTCTTCGTCGCCCTGCTCACCTTCGTCGTGCTGGCCCGGACGCTGCGCTCGGTGGTCCTTCCCGTGAAGGCCCTGATCCTCAACGCGCTGTCCACCTGCGCGGCGTACGGCGTGGTCGTGCTCGTCTGGCAGGAGGGCTACGGCAGCGAGATGCTGTTCGACACCCCGGCGATCGGGGCGGTGACCATCTGGATCCCCATGGCGGTCTTCGCCTTCCTCTTCGGGCTGTCCATGGACTACGAGGTGTTCATCCTCCACCGCATCCGCGAAACCCATCTGGAGCTGACCGCCAAGGGCGTGCGCGACACGGTGGTCCCCTCCGTCGTGACGGGCATCAGCCGGACCGGCCGGCTCGTCACCTCGG
This sequence comes from Streptomyces sp. NPDC058289, assembly GCF_042880975.1. Lineage (NCBI taxonomy): Bacteria > Bacillati > Actinomycetota > Actinomycetes > Kitasatosporales > Streptomycetaceae > Streptomyces > Streptomyces sp. NPDC058289. The sequence goes on along the minus strand of NZ_JBHVYI010000078.1, from coordinate 548 downwards.
CGGCGCTCATCCTCTTCCTGGCCTTCACCGCACTGGCCAGCATCCCCATCACCGACGTGAAGGTGTTCGCCACCGCCCTGGCGGCGGGCATCATCATCGACGCCACCGTCGTCCGGGGTCTCCTCACCCCGGCGCTGGTCACCCTCCTCGGGCGGTCCAACTGGTGGTTCCCGAACGCCTTGGGCCGGCTGCTCGTTACATCCCCCGGACGGGCGGCCGGCCCGAGGTCGGTCCCCGACGGTGAGACGGCAGCGGGCGAGGGCGGCGAGGCGGCGACGCCGGCCGTCGGTTCCCCCACGTCGACGGCGGGCCCGCGCGGCCGCGGCTGATCGCGGTGCAGGTCGGCGCGCTGCGGTGCGCCGACCTGCACATGCTTTGTCACGCCTTCATCGGCATGGACAAGGGTGGTCGTGGGGGCGGCCCCCGCGCGCCCGGCGGCGCGGCCCCACCCCAGCGGAGGGACCCCACCCCCACCCCCCCCACCCCCCAGGCCCCCCCCGCCCCCCCCGCCCGACACACACCCCCCCCACACCCCCCCCCCCCCCACA
>NZ_JBHVYI010000077.1:27223-41838 GCF_042880975.1 Streptomyces sp. NPDC058289 | reverse complement strand
GGGCTCCGCCCCAGACCCCGCGCCTCAAACGCCGGCGAGGCTGGATGTGGCGCCGGCGAGGCTGGATTCGGCGAAGCGGACGCGGCCGCCGATTTCCACGGTGCCGTCCGGGGCGGGGGCCGTGAGGATCTGGGAGCCGGCGCCCTGGGTGATGTTCAGGGCGCGGTTCAGTTCGGCCGTCAGTACGATCGCCGCCGACCCGGTGGCCTCGTCCTCGGTGATCGCCCCGTCGGGGCGGCGGGGGAAGCCGCGGGCCCGGACGCGGCCCGCGGCCTCGTCCTCCCAAGCCCAGGCGTACAACCAGCCTTCGCCCGGGGGCGGGCCGGGCAGCGCCTCGACCGCGGCGGCGTCCGCGTACTGCTCGATGCGCTTGCCCTCGACCCACTCGGGGCGGGCGGTGATCCAGGTGAACTCCCCGTCGTCGCGCGCCCATACGGCGCCCGCCGGGGGCTGTAGCTCCTCGATGTCGAGCAGCCACGCGACTCCGACCAACGGGTGCCCGGCGAAGGACATCCGGGTGCCGGGGGTCCGGATGTCGACGATCCCGCGCTCGGGATCGTCGACGAACACCGTCTCGCTGTAGCCGAGTTCCGCGGCCAGCGCCTGCCGGGAGGCGTCGTCGGGGCAGGACCGGCCGTCGCGTACGACGCCGAGCAGGTTGCCGTGGCTGCCGTCACCCGCGCAGAAGACCCTCAGGACGTCGAGATCGTTCACGCGGGCATTGAAGCACGGGTCAGTTCTGGGCCGTACGCCGCCTGCGCGCGACGTAGACCGCGCCCGCACCCGCGGCGACGATGAGCGCGGAGGAGCCGAGCAGCGTGCCGGCCGGGATCTCGGCGCCGGTGGCGGCGAGGCCGCCTCCGACCGTGCCGCCGCCTCCGGTGGTACCGGCGCCGCCGGTGCTGCCGCTGCCGCCCGTGCCGGCCGGGCTCGTGGGCAGGACCGCGTCCTTGTGTACGGAGACCGTCAGGTTGACGTCGTCCGCCCGGGTGCCCGCCGGGTACATGGAGCCGGTGGTGTCGTTGGCGAAGGCCGCGGCGCCCTCCGCGGTGAGCGCGGTGCGCACGGCGTTCAGGGTGAGGACGCCGTTCTTTGTCTTGTAGTCGGCCTTCGAGAGGTCGAGCGTGGCGAAGGGGATGTTCGCCTTGACCCCGGCGGCCGTCTTCACGTCCAGGACCAGGGTGCCCTTGGCGCCCTCCGCGGTGATGCGGACGTTGCCGAAGGTCATGTCGATGCCGTGGCCGGCGTACTGGAAGCGGAGGTTGCCGGCGAAGGTGGCGTTCAGCTTCTGCGCCTTGGTGTCGAGGGTGCCCTTGCCTCCGGCGAAGGCGAAGCTGTCGCCGTTCGCGACCGCGCCGTCGGTGGGGGTGACGGTGCCGCCCGCGCGCTGCACGTACTGGCGGAAGGACTCCTTGATGCCCCAGGCCAGTTCGCCGTCGAGGATCTGCTGCGGGCCGCCGGTCGCCGGGGTGCTGGTGGAAGCGGAGGGGGAGGCCGGCTTCGACGGGGAGGGGGACGCCGGGACCGACACGGACGCCGACGGGGGCGGGCTCTGCGAGGGGGACGGGGAGGCGGAGGCCGAGGCGGACGGGGAGGGGCTGTGGAAGGGCGGCGGCGGGAACTCCAGTACGGCGGTCAGCGGGTCGCCCGCCTTGTCCTTGTAGCCGTCCGAACCGAGGAGCTTGGCGGCATCGGCGGTCAACGTGGTGGCCAGGCCGGACATCGACGGCCCGGTGAAGGCGACCTTCGCGAAGCCGACGTCCTTCGTGAGCACGCCGTCCCGGGTGACGTCGACGATCAGCAGCTTCTTGCCGGTGTCGATGCGGAGGTTCGCGAGCTTCACCTCGAAGTGGTGCGCGGCCGACGTGAAGGTGACGCTGCCCTTGAAGGCGGCGGTCACGAGGTGGGTGGCCGGGTCGTACTGGCCGGTGGCCGAGCCGAAGGTGAACCCCTTGGCCGTCTTCTTCGCGCCGTCCGCGACGGTGATCTCGCCCTGGGCGATGGTCGTGACGTAGGTGCGGTAGCTCTCCAGGACGCCCCAGTCGAGGGTGCCGCCGACCACCGGGATCGTCGCGGGGGCGCCCTGCGCGGCGGGGGCCGCCGGTGCGCTGCCCGCGGCGGTGGCGGGCAGGACCAACGCGGTGGCGCCGATCGCCACGGCGGTGGCCACGGCGGCTGCGAGGGCGAGGGGACGGCGGGTCGAGGACATGGCGGGTCTCCTGAACGGGGGTGAAGGAGGCGGAGGGGGTGCGGTGCGGGGCCCTGCGGGCTGCGAGGGCAGGGCGAAGCCGAGCCCCGGCGATACGGGGCCCCGCGTGACCCTGCGGGGCTTGCGGGTGGAGGCGGTACGGGGCTTGCGGCCCGGGCGAGCCCGGGCGAGCCCGGGGCCCGCACGGCGGGGGTGGCGCGGGGCCCGGCGGGTGCGGGCCGTACGGGGCCCTGCGCAAGGGCCGTGCGGGCGGTACGGGTTCGGGGCGCGGCTCAGCCGCGCGGGGCGGCCCCGTCGGCCCCGGAGGAGCCCGGGGAGTCGGAGGAGTCGGAGGCCCCGGAGGCCGGGGCTTCAGCGCCCGGAGCCGGCGCCGGAGTTCCGGTGTCCTCCGTCGGGTTCCCTTCCTTCCTGCGGTTGCGGAGGGCCAGGAAGACGGCTCCGCCCGCGAGGACGAGGACGGCTACCGCGAGGGCGGCGTACAGGCCGGTGTTCGAGGAGGACGCGTTCGGCTGCGCGGCAGCGGGCGGGGCCGGGGCCGGCGGGGTCTCGGGGGTGGCCGTGGAGCCGAGGTTCGGGAGGGCCGGGAGCTTCGCGGCTCCGTCGAGGGCGACCGCGAGGGAGACGGGGTCCATCTCGGTGCCGACCCCATACCCGGAAAACATGGCCATCGAGTTGAAGGCCTGGGCTCCGCCCTCGGTCAGGGTGGCCGGGGCCTCGGTGAGCGTGGCGAGGCCGCCTTCGGTCGTGAGGCCCTTGGCGTCGAACTCGACGAGCGGGACGGCGGGTTTGGTGTCCGTGCCGGTGGTGACGTCCGCGGACAGCACGCCCTTGCCGTTCTCCACCTTGGCCGTGATCTTCGCGAGCTTCAGGTCGAGGTGGGCCCCGGTGAAGTGCACGGAGCCGGCGAACGCGGCGTCGAGGGTGCCCTTCGCGCCGTCGTAAGCGCCCTTGCCCTGGGGGAAGCGGAACAGCGCTCCGCCGTCCTGGGCGCCGTCGGCGAGCTCCCACTTGCCCTGGCCGATGGAGCCGGAGACGTACTCGCGGAAGGTGCGCCGCACCCCCCAGTCCACGGCGGCGTCGGTGAACTGCCCGGCGGCCTGCGGGGACGGGGAGGCTGCCGGAGTGCTCGGCGAGGGCGCCGGCGAGGCGGGCTGCTCGGCCGCCGCCGCCTTGACGTCCACGGAGAGCGAGACCGGGTCGAGCTGCGCGCCGGCCGCGTAGTAGCCGGCGAAGGCCTTGGCGCCCTGGTCGGTGAGGGTGGCCGGGACGTTGGTGAGGGCGACGGGGCTGCCGCCGCCCTTCATGTTCACTCCGCCCAGGCCCAGCTTGGCGAAGGGCACTTGGGAGGCTGTGGTGACCGCTCCGCCCTCCTTGGCCTTGCTGGAGACGTCCACGTAGAGGGTGCCGCTACCGCCGCTGATCTTGACGGTGGGGCGGCTGACGCTCATGTCCAGCTCGTACGTGCCGTCCGCCTTCTGGTGGCCCTGGAAGGTGACGCCGCCGCTGAAGGAGGCCTCCAGGGAGCCGCTGTCCGGGTCGTAGGAGCCGCTGGCGGAGTGGAAGCGGAACAGGCTGCCGCCGGCCGTCGCGGCTCCGCCCTTCAGCTTGAACCCGCCTTTTGCCACCGGCCCGGTGACGTAACTCTGGAAGGAGGATTTGATGCCCCAGTCGAGTCGCCCGCCCTCCACGGTGCGGCCCGCGGCCTGGGCGGCGGGCGCCGGGAGCAGGACGGCCCCCAGGGCCGCCAGGGTCGCCAACAGGGCGACGGCGGACGCACGGACGGGTCTAGCGGACATGAATGTCCCCTCCAGGGTCTAGCAAGCTAGGTTAGGCTAACCTAAGCTACATTCGGCCGGGTGTGAAACCCCCTGGCACCCGGAACCCCGAACCGGGCCCCCAACTCCCAGCCACCAACTCCCAGTCGGACGATCAGGACGGTGCCTTCGTGCCTACGCCCGCCGCGTCAACCCGCATGTCCCGCTTCGCCGTCGCCCTGACCTGCGTGGTCCTGGCACTCGGCGTGAGCGCCTGCGGAGGTACGGCCGCCCGCTCCCCCGCCACCGGAGCCGGAGCCGGAGCCCCGGCCCTCCCGGACCGGGTGGAACCGCTCGCCCAGGCGCCCGTGCCCGCGCTTCCGGCGACCGTGGCCTCGGCGGACGGCGTCCAGGTCACCGTCACCTCGGCGGACCGCGTGATCCCGCTGACGGGCGGCCTCAGCGAGATCGTGTACACCCTCGGACTGGGCCCCAAGGTCGTCGCCAAGGACATCACCGCCACCTTCGAACAGGCGGCGGAGCTCCCGGTGGTGACGCGGGGCCACGAGGTCTCCGCCGAGAGCGTGCTGTCGCTGCGTCCGACCCTGGTGCTGGCCGAGACCACCTCCGGCCCCGCCGAGGCGATCCGGCAGATCCGCGACGCGGGCATCCCGCTGCTGGTGGTGGCCCCGGCCAAGTCCCTCGCCGACGTGGCGAAGCGGACCGACGCGGTCGCCGCCGCGCTCGGCGTCAAGGAGGCCGGTGCGCAGCTCAACCAGCGCACCGCCGACCGCATCGCCGCCGCCCGCACGACCCTGCCCGCCTCGGGCAAGAAGCCGCGCGTGGCCTTCCTCTACCTGCGCGGCACCGCCTCCGTGTACCTGATGGGCGGCTCCGACTCCGGCGCCGGTTCCCTGCTGGAGGCGGCCGGCGCGCTGGACACGGGTCCGGAGTCCGGGCTCGGCAAGGACTTCACCCCGATCACCAGCGAGGCCCTGGCAGCCGCCGCGCCCGATGCCATCCTCGTCATGTCCAAGGGCCTGGAGTCCGTGGGCGGCGTGGACGGGCTGGTGAAGATCCCGGGCGTGGCCCAGACCCCGGCGGGAATGGACCGGCGGGTGGTCACCGTCGACGACGGGGTCCTGCTCAACTACGGCCCGCGCACCGACCAGGTCCTGACCTCCCTCATCACCCAGCTCTACGGCAAGGCCTCCTGACGTGCCCCTCTCCTACGAAGCCCCCGGGACGCCGCCCGGAGCGGACCCCCTTCCCGCTCCCGAGCGGGCGGCGCCCCGGGCCGACCCCACCGCCGCTAGCGCACCGCCCCGGCGGCGGTGGGGTTCCGCCTGGCTCACCGGCGGACTCGTCGCCGTCCTCGTGCTCCTCGCGCTGGTCTCCGCCGGAGTGGGCGCCTACGAGATCCCGCTCGGGGAGGTGATCGGGTCGGTGCAGCACCGCCTCGGCCTCGGGGGCGCCGCCCTCGACCGGGTCGGGGAGAGCGTGCTGTGGAACGTACGGCTGCCGCGCGTGGTGCTCGCCCTGCTCGTCGGTGCCGCTCTCGGCTGCGCCGGGGCGCTGATGCAGGGGGTGTTCGGCAATCCGCTCGCCGAGCCCGGGGTCATCGGGATCTCGGCGGGCGCGGCCGTCGGCGCGGTCGCCGCGATCGGGCTGGGACTGACCTTCTTCGGCAACTGGACCGTCACCGCCTGCGCGTTCGTCGCGGGGCTGGTCACCGTCGGCGCCGTCTACCTGCTGTCCCGCAACGGCGGGAAGACCGAGATCGTCACCCTCATCCTGACCGGCATCGCCGTCAACGCCTTCGCGGGCGCACTGATCGGCCTGTTCGTCTTCTTCGCGGACAGCGGCCAGGTCAACCAGATCACCTTCTGGCAGCTCGGCTCCCTCGCCCAGGCCACCTGGCCCAAGGTGCTGGCCGTACTCCCCTGCGCCCTCGCCGGACTGCTGGTCGCCCCCTTCTACGCGGGCAGGCTGGACCTGCTGTCCCTCGGCGAGCGTCCCGCCCGCCACCTCGGCGTCGACGTGGAGCGGCTGCGCCTCGCGCTGATCCTGGTCGTCGCGCTGCTCACCGCGGCGGCCGTCGCCGTAGCGGGGATCATCACCTTCGTCGGGCTGCTCGTTCCGCACCTGCTGCGCATGGCGAACGGTCCGGGCCACCGCTTCCTGGTGCCGGGCAGCGCGCTCGCCGGAGCCGTGGTGCTGGTCGCCGGGGACCTGGCCGCCCGGACCCTCGCCCAGCCCGCCGAGCTGCCGCTCGGCGTGCTGACCGCCCTGCTCGGCAGCCCGTTCTTCTTCTGGCTGTTGCGCCGCACCCGCCGCAAGCAAGGAGGCTGGGCATGAGCGTCCGGCAGCGTTCCGGCCTCGCCGCACTCCGCCTCCGCCTCCGCCTCCGCCTCCGCAGGAACAAGCGCACCGTTCCCGCCCGGCCGGCCCCCGGCGCGCCGCTCGCCGAGGTCACGGACCTGCGCGTACGGCTCGGTGGGCGCGAGGTGCTCGCCGGGCTCGGGCTGACCGTGCGGGCCGGGGAGGTGCTGGCCCTGGTCGGGCCGAACGGCGCGGGCAAGTCCACCCTGCTGGCGGCCCTGTCCGGGGACCTGCCGGCCACCTCCGGGGAGGTGCGGCTCGACGGGCGCCCGGTGGCCGGCTGGCCGGCCCCCGAGCTGGCCCTGCGCCGGGCGGTGCTCCCCCAATCGGCCGAACTGGCCTTCCCCTTTCCCGTGGAGGACGTCGTACGGATGGGCCGCGCCCCCTGGGCGGGCACCGGGCCGGCCGACCGCGACGAGGAGGCGGTGGCCGCCGCCATGGCCGCCACCGAGGTGACGGGCTTCGCGGCCCGCCCGTTCTCGGGACTCTCCGGCGGCGAGCGGGCCCGGGTCGCGCTGGCCCGCGTACTGGCCCAGGGGGCCCCGCTGCTGCTGCTCGACGAACCGACGGCGGCCCTGGACCTGCGCCACCAGGAGCTGGTGCTGCGGATCTGCCGGGAACGGGCGGCGGCCGGCGACGGGGTCGTGGTGGTCCTGCACGACCTGGGCCTGGCGGCGGCGTACGCGGACCGGGTCGCCGTCCTGCACGACGGCCGGATCGCGGTGGACGGCCCGCCCGCGGAGGTGTTCGAGGACGGGCTGCTGAGCCGGGTCTACCGCCAGCCGGTGGAGGTGCTCCCGCACCCGCGCACCGGGGCGCCGCTGGTGGTGCCCGTACGGGACGGCGGGCCGGAGCAGCCCGGAGGAAAGCATTCCGCAGTACGGAGCGGTCACTGGGCTTGACCTCCGCTTGACCGGGCCTTGGGGCCGGCGTGGGGCGCCCGTGACGGCCCCGTGTCCGGTGCCGGAAGGTGTGGGCTGAATCACTGGACGTGCGGGTATGGGTCAGGTAAGCCTCGGTTAAGTTAGGTCCGCCTCACCGGCTGCCCCCACCCGATCGGGGCGGTCGTCTGCCGAACGCCAGACTGCCAGGAGCCCCCTATGCGCCCCGTCCGCCTCACCGTCGTCACCGCGGCCGCCGTCGTGGCCGCCCTCACCGCGGTCACCGGCTGCTCCGAGAAGAGCGACGCGTCCGGCGACGGCACCATCAAGGTGGCGGCTTCCGACTCCGCGTGCGAGGTCTCCGCGAAGGAGTTCCCCGCGGGCAAGGTCGCCATCGAGGTCGAGAACAAGGGCTCCAAGGTCACCGAGCTCTACATCCTCTTCCCCGACGACCGCATCGTCGCCGAGCGCGAGAACATCGGCCCCGGCACCAAGGCCACCATCACCGCCGAGCTCAAGGCGGGCGACTACGAGATCGCCTGCAAGCCCGGCATGAAGGGCGACGGCATCCGCCAGAGCGTCAAGGCCACCGGCTCGGGCGCCGCCGTGAAGCGCAGCCCCGAGGCCGACGCCGCGGTCGCCGCGTACCGCAAGTACGTGCAGGAGCAGGCCGACGAGACCATCCCCAAGGCGCAGGCCTTCGCGGACGCGATCAAGGCCGGCGACGTCGAGGCCGCGAAGAAGGCGTACGCCCCCTCGCGCATCGGCTGGGAGCGCACCGAGCCGGTCGCCGAGTCCTTCGGCGACATCGACCCGAAGGTCGACGTCCGCGAGGACGGCCTGGAGGCGGGCCAGGACCCGGAGAAGGACTGGACCGGCTGGCACAAGCTGGAGAAGTCCCTCTTCGAGGGCAACAAGATCGACGACGCGGACAAGAAGCTCGCCGAGACCCTGATGGCCGACCTGGCCGTGTGGCAGAAGAAGGTCGGCGAGGCGGAGATCACCCCCACCTCGATGGCGAACGGCGCCAAGGAGCTCCTCGACGAGGTCGCCACCGGCAAGGTGACGGGTGAGGAAGAGCGCTACAGCCACACCGACCTGGTCGACTTCAAGGCCAACGTCGAGGGCGCGGAGAAGGCGTACGAGCTGCTCAAGCCGGTCACCTCGAAGACGGACCCCGCGCTCACCGCCGAGCTGGACAAGCAGTTCGCCGCGCTGAACAACCTGCTGGAGAAGTACCGCCCGAACAAGGCCGCGTACGAGTTCACCTCGTACGACAAGGTCGGCGAGGCCGAGCGCAAGGAGCTCTCCGACGGCGTCAACGCGCTGGCCGAGCCGCTCTCGAAGCTCGCCGCCGCGGTCGCGAAGTAACTCCGGAACAGCAGAGCAGGCGGGAGAACCTCACATGAGCGAGTCGGTGTCCGGGCAGGAGTCGGCGCAGGACGACGCGCACGGCACGCCCGAAGGCGCTCCGGAGCAGACGGGTGCGGGCTCGGGTGCGCCCTCGCGCCGGGCCGTACTCGGCTGGGGCGGCGCGGGCCTCGCGCTCGGCGCGGCGGCGGCCGGCGGTACGGCCATCGCCCTGAACTCGGGCCCCGACATGGTCTCGGCGGCCTCGGCCGGCGCGGCCGTGCCGTTCCACGGTGAGCACCAGGCCGGCATCGCCAGTGCCGTCCAGGACCGCCTGCACTTCGCGGCCTTCGACGTGAAGACGAAGGACCGCGGCGAGCTGATCCAGCTCCTGAAGGACTGGACCGAGGCGGCCCGGCTGATGACGGCCGGTCAGCCGGTCGGCGAGGGCGGCTACGGCGGCCTCCCGGAGGCCCCGCCGGACGACACGGGCGAGGCGCTGGGTCTGAAGGCCTCCCGCCTCACCCTGACCATCGGTTTCGGACCGGGCCTGTTCGCCAAGGGCCGCTTCGGCCTGGAGGGCAAGCGCCCCGGCGCCCTGATCGACCTGGAGCTCTTCCCCGGCGACAACCTCGACCCGGCCCGCTCCGGCGGCGACCTGTGCGTGCAGGCCTGCGCCGACGACCCGCAGGTCGCGGTGCACGCCATCCGCCAGCTCGCCCGCATCGGCTTCGGCAAGACGGCGGTGCGCTGGTCGCAGCTGGGCTTCGGCAAGACCTCGTCGACCACGCCCGACGAGCAGACCCCGCGCAACATGATGGGCTTCAAGGACGGCACCCGGAACATCTCGGGCACCGACAAGGCCGCCCTGGCAAAGCACGTGTGGGTCGGCGCCGGCGACGGCAGCGACTGGCTGACCGGTGGCTCGTACCTCGTGGCGCGCCGGATCCGGATGAACATCGAGACGTGGGACCGCACGCCCCTGGGCGAGCAGGAGGACATCTTCGGCCGCGACAAGGGCGAGGGTGCCCCCGTGGGCAAGTCCAAGGAGCGCGACGAGCCCTTCCTGAAGGCGATGAAGCCGGAGGCGCACGTCCGCCTCGCGCACCCGGACACCAACAACGGTGCGACGATCCTGCGCCGCGGCTACTCCTTCACCGACGGCACGGACGGACTGGGCCGGCTCGACGCGGGCCTGTTCTTCCTCGCCTACCAGCGCGACGTGCGCACGGGCTTCGTGCCGATCCAGCGCAACCTGGCGAAGTCCGACGTCCTCAACGAATACATCCAGCACGTGGGTTCGGCCGTCTTCGCCGTCCCGCCGGGCGTCCGCGACAAGGACGACTGGTGGGGCCGGACGCTGTTCGCGTAAGGGACCGGGAGAACCGAAGTGTTCAGCAACTATCTGATCGGGCTGCGCGAGGGGCTGGAAGCCAGCCTCGTCGTCTGCATCCTCATCGCCTACCTGGTCAAGACCGGGAACAAGGACAAGCTGGCGCCGCTCTGGCTGGGCGTCGGCCTGGCCGCCGCCCTGTCCCTGGCCTTCGGCGCGGGCCTCGAATTCGGCACGCAGGAACTGACCTTCAAGGCACAGGAGGCGATCGGCGGCACCCTGTCGATCGTCGCGGTCGGTCTGGTCACCTGGATGGTCTTCTGGATGAAGCGCACCGCGCGGCACCTGAAGGCGGAGCTCCACGGCAAGCTCGACGCGGCGCTCGCGATGGGCACCGGCGCCCTGGTGGCGACGGCGTTCCTGGCCGTCGGCCGGGAGGGCCTGGAGACCTCGCTGTTCGTGTGGCGCTCGGTGCACGCGGCCGGTGACGGCGCGGCCCCGCTGATCGGCGTGCTGCTCGGCATCGGGTCGTCGATCCTCCTGGGCTGGCTGTTCTACCGGGGCGCGCTGAAGATCAACCTGTCGAAGTTCTTCACGTGGACCGGCGCCATGCTGGTCGTGGTCGCCGCGGGCGTGCTCGCGTACGGCGTCCACGACCTCCAGGAGGCCGACTTCCTGCCGGGGCTGACCAACAAGGCCTTCGACATCAGCTCGGCGATCCCGCCGGACAGCTGGTACGGGACCCTGCTCAAGGGCACCCTCAACTTCCAGCCGGACCCGACCGTGCTCCAGGTCATCGTGTGGGCCCTGTACCTGGTCCCGGTGCTCGCCCTGTTCCTGGCGCCGTCGCTGGTCAAGGGCACCAAGCCGGCGTCCAAGTCGGAGCAGTCGGAGCCGAGCAGCTCCTGACTCACCACAGCCTGTCGATCGTCCCCGGGTAGAGGGGGACGCGAATGCCGGTGAAGGCCGCGCGGACCCGGTCCGCGCGGCCTTCGTCGTCCGCGGCGCCGGCGCCCCGGGCGAAGAACGCCCCCAGCACCGTCTTGTCGAGGCCCGGGGCGTCCGTGGCGAGGGGGTCCGCCGGGGTGCCGCCGACCAGGACCGTGCCGGGCAGCACCTCGAAACCGGCCGCCTCGTAGAACGGGACCAGCTCCGGGTCGCAGCTGAACAGCGCCAGGTCCACCCCCGGATCGGCGGCGAGCAGGGCGCGGGCGGCCGCCACCAGCCGTCCTCCGTACCCGCGGCCCCGTACGTCGGCCCGGGTGACCACGCCGCTCAACCCGGCCGCGTGGTACGTACGCCCGTCCGCGAGCCGGACCGGCTTGTGCAGCAACGCCAGGCAGGCGGCCACCCGTCCGTCGGCGTCCAGGAGCAGGACCGCGCGCGGGGCGAGCGCCGGGTCGTGCCCGGGGGACGACCCGGGCCACGCCTGCGCCTCCAGTCCCGCCACCTGCTCGGCGAGCCCGGAGGGCAGGGCGTCGTATGTCCCGATCCGCACTACGGGATCAGCGCCCCCGCGCCGCCCACCCGGACCCGGGAGTCGCCGGATCGGAGCTCGACCGTCAGGACGCCGGGGCGGCCCATGTCCTCGCCCTGGTGGAGGGTCAGGACGGCGTCGGCCGGGACGAGGCCGAGCTCGCGCGCGTACGCCCCGAAGGCGGCCGCGGCCGCGCCGGTCGCCGGGTCCTCGACGACGCCGCCGACGGGGAACGGGTTCCGTACGTGGAACTCGGCCGGGCCCGCCCGGTGCACGAGCTGCACGGTGGTGAGGTCGAGGCGGCGCATCAGCGCCTCCAGCCGGTCGAAGTCGTACGCGAGGTCCGCGAGCCGGGCTCGGGTGGCGGCGCCGAGCACCAGGTGGCGGGCGCCGGCGTAGGCGATCCGCGGCGGGAACGCCGGGTCCAGGTCGGCGGCCGGCCAGTCGAGCGCCGCCAGGGCCTCGGCCAGGTCGGCCGGGTCCAGGTCCTCGGTGTGCGGCTCGACGCTGGTCAGGGTGGCGCGCAGGCCGCCGCCCTCGCGGGTCACCGACACCGGCACGGTGCCCGCCCGGGTCGCGAAGACCAGCTCGCCCGGGCCGATCCGCTCGCCCAGCGCCACGGCGGTGGCCACGGTGGCGTGCCCGCAGAAGGGGACCTCCGCCTTGGGGCTGAAGTAGCGCACGGTGAAGGCCCGGCCTTCCTCGCCGCCCAGGCCCTCGGGCGGGGCGGTGAGGAAGGCCGTCTCGCTGTAACCCAGGTCGGCGGCGATCTTCAGCATGGCGGCCTCGTCGAGGCCGCCGGCGTCGACGACGACGCCGGCGGGGTTGCCGCCGGCCGGGTCGTCGGAGAAGGCCGTGTAGCGCAGTACTTCGTTCGTCATGACCGGCTCAACCCCCGATCCGTGAAGATCATTCCCGGGATCCGGGAAGGGTCAGCCGCGTCCGATGTACGGCATCGCCGTCGCCATCACCGTCGCGAACTGCACGTTCGCCCCGAGCGGGAGCTCCGCCATGTGCAGCACGGTGCGCGCCACGTCGGCCGCGTCCATGACGGGCTCCACCGCGAGCTGTCCGTTGGCCTGCATGATCCCAGTCTGCATCCGCTCGGTCATCTCGGTGGCCGCGTTGCCGATGTCGATCTGCCCGCACGCGATCCCGTACGGGCGTCCGTCCAGCGACAGGGACTTCGTCAGGCCGGTCATGGCGTGCTTGGTCGCGGTGTACGCGATCGAGTTCGGCCGGGGCACGTGCGCGGAGATGGAGCCGTTGTTGATGATGCGGCCGCCCTGCGGGTCCTGGGCCTTCATCACCCGGAAGGCCGCCTGCGCGCAGAGGAAGGAACCGGTGAGGTTGACGTCGACCACCGAGCGCCAGGCCTCGTAGGAGATGTCCTCCAGCGGGACTCCGGCCGGGCCGAAGGTGCCGGCGTTGTTGAAGAGCAGGTCGACCCGCCCGTAGCGCTCGCGCACGGTCTCGAACAGCGCCGCCACGTCGTCCGGGTCGCTCACGTCGGCCGGGACGCACAGCACCTCGGCGTCCGGGTGGGCGGCCCTGGCGGCCTCGGCGGTCTCTTCCAGCGGCCCGCTCCTGCGGCCGGCCACCGCCACCGCCCATCCGGCGGCGGCGAGGGTGAGGGCCACGGAACGGCCGATCCCGGATCCGGCTCCGGTCACTACGGCGACCTGCTTCAAACGTGCGTTCATGGGGCCGCAGGCTACGTCACATGGGCGGCCCGTCCCGGAACGTTCCGATTGCTGAGAGCATGGGGCGGCAGGGGTGCTGAGAAATGACGATAAGACTGGAGTGTCCGCATGCCGGAGAGAGGCCCCGCGCCCGCGCCCTCGAAGACCGCGCCCTCGAAGGACGAGTCGCCCTCGAACCCCTCCCCCACCCTCGCCGCACCCCTGACGGCCGCCCGCCGGACGGGACTGCTCGTCACCTTCATCCTCGGCGGGCTCACCGCACTGCCCCCGCTGTCCATGGACATGTACCTGCCGGCCCTGCCGACGGTGACCACGGTCCTGAACAGCCCGGCCGCGACCGTCCAGCTCACCCTCACCGCCTGCCTCGCCGGCATGGCCCTCGGCCAGCTGGTGATCGGCCCGATGAGCGACAAATGGGGCCGTCGGCGCCCCTTGCTCATCGGCATGGTCGTCTACGTCCTCGCCACCGCCATCTGCGCCTTCGCCCCGACCGTCGAGCTGCTGATCGCCTTCCGGTTGCTCCAGGGCCTGGCCGGCGCGGCCGCGATCGTGATCGCGCGGGCCGTCGTACGCGATCTGTACGACGGGGTCGAGATGGCCCGGTTCTTCTCCACCCTGATGCTCATATCCGGCGTGGCCCCGATCATCGCCCCGCTCATCGGCGGCCAGGTGCTGCGCTTCGCCGACTGGCGCGGGGTGTTCGTCGTCCTCACCGTCGTGGGGGCCCTCCTGACCCTGCTGGTCTGGCGGAAGCTCGACGAGACCCTGCCGCCCGAGCGGCGCCAGACCGGCGGCGTCGGCGCCGCGCTGCGGACCATGCGCGGGCTGTTCGCCGACCGGGTCTTCGCCGGCTACACGCTGGCCGGCGGCTTCGCCTTCGCGGCGCTGTTCGCGTACATCTCCGCCTCGCCGTTCGTCGTGCAGGAGATCTACGGTGCTTCGGCCCAGACCTTCAGCCTGCTGTTCGGCGTCAACTCCCTCGGCCTGATCGCGGTGGGCCAGATCAACGGCAAGCTGCTCGTCGGCCGGGTCAGCCTGGACAAGGTCCTGGGGTACGGGCTCGCGGTCATCACGGCGGCCTCGGTCGCCCTGCTCCTCATGACCGCCGGGGTCTTCGGCGAGGTCGGGCTCTTCGCGATCTGCGCCGGGCTGTTCGTCCTGATGTCCGCGATGGGCCTGGTGCTGCCGAACACCAACGCGCAGGCCCTGATGCGCGCCCCGCACGCGGCCGGCTCGGCCTCCGCCCTGCTCGGCACCTCCTCCTTCCTGGTCGGGGCCGTGGCCTCCCCGCTGGTCGGCATCGCGGGCGAGGACACGGCGGTACCGATGGCCCTGGTCCAGGCGACCTGCTCCTTCCTGGCGGTCTTCTGCTTCGTCGTCCTGTGCCGGCCCTGGCGCGGCGGCCGACCGACGGCGACGTTGACGGCAGCGGCAGCGGCGACGGCAGCGCCGACGACGACGACCTGACCGGCCGGGGCCGGGCCCGGGGGGGGTGGGGGGGGGGGCGGCCGGCGGGGCGGCCTAGA
>NZ_JBHVYI010000077.1:0-27213 GCF_042880975.1 Streptomyces sp. NPDC058289 | reverse complement strand
GGCCGGGGCTTCGTCCCCGGCCCGGCCCCGCCCCCGGCCCCCGTAAACTTGGCGGGTGAACGACACCGCCACCACCACCGCCGAAACCCTGCGCAGCGCCCTCGCCGGGCTGCTCGAAGGCCTCCCGCAGAAGCAGGCCACGGCCGCCGTGGAGCGGCTGATCGCCAACTACCGCGGCCAGATCCCCACCAACACCCCCGTCCTGCGGAACCGCTCCGACGTGGCCGCGTACGCGGCGTACCGGATGCCCGCCACCTTCGAGGCCGTACGGTCCGCCCTGGACGGGCTCGCCGCGGCGGCCCCGGGCTGGTCCCCGGTCTCGCACGTGGACGTGGGCGGCGGCACCGGCGCGGCGGCCTGGGCCGCGGACGCCATCTGGGGCGGGCCGCGCGAGACGGCCGTACTGGACTGGGCGGATCCGGCCCTGGTGCTCGGCAAGGAGCTGGCCGCGGCCTCCTCCTCCCCCACGCTGCGGGCCGCCGAGTGGCGGCAGAGCGCCATCGGGGCGGGGATGACGCTCCCCGGGGCGGACCTGGTGACGGTCTCGTACGTCCTGGGCGAACTGACCCCGGAGGCCCGCCGCGAGGTGGTCGCCGAGGCGGCGCGGGCCGGTCGGGCCGTGGTGGTGGTCGAGCCGGGCACGCCGGAGGGGTACCTGCGCATCCGCGAGGCCCGCGACCAGCTGATCGAGGCCGGGCTGCAGGTCGCCGCCCCGTGCCCGCACGACGGGGCCTGCCCCATCGAGGTCGGCAAGGACTGGTGCCACTTCTCGGCCCGGGTCAGCCGGTCCTCGCTGCACCGCCAGGTCAAGGGCGGCTCCCTCTCGTACGAGGACGAGAAGTTCAGCTACGTGGCCGCCACCCGCTTCCCCGTGGAGCCGGCCGCCTCCCGGATCACGCGCAGGCCGCAGATCCGGAAGGGGCTGGTCCTGCTGGAGCTGTGCGGACCCGAGACCGAGGGTCAGACCCGGGTCAACGTGACCAAGCGCCACGGCGACCTGTACAAGGCCGCGCGGGACGCCGACTGGGGCCAGGAGTGGCCGCCCCCGCAGGAGGCCTGAGCCACGGGGGCCTGAGGCGGCAGCGGCCTGACCCGGCGTAGGGCCTCAGCCGGCCAGGGGCCCGAGCCGGCCGGAGCGGCCCGGGCCCGTCGGGGCCAGGTAGTACCCGAAAGAGCCGGCGGCCTAGGGCCTCAGCTCCTGCGTGCAGCACTTCACGCTGCCGCCGCCCTTGAGCAGCTCCCCCAGGTCCATCGGGATCGGCTCGAACCCCCGCGCCCGCAGGGGGGCGAAGAGTCCGGTCGCCTCCTGCGGGAGCAGCACGTGCCGGCCGTCCGAGACCGCGTTGAGTCCGAGGGCGGCCGCGTCTTCGGACTGCGCGATCAGCGCGTCGGGGAAGAGCCGGCGCAGGACCGCACGGCTGCCCTCTGAGAAGGCCTCCGGGTAGTACATGACCTCGTCGCCGTCGAGCACGGACAGGGCCGTGTCCAGGTGGTAGTAGCGCGGGTCGACCAGGTCGAGACCGATGACCGGGCGGCCGAAGAACTCCTGGGCCTCGTCGTGCGAGAGCGGGCTGGAGCGGAAGCCCCGGCCGGCCAGGATGTAGGTGGCGGTGACGGCGAAGTCGCCCTCGCCCTCGTTGACGTGGGACGGCTCGTGGACGTCGGGGAAGCCGTGCTCGCGGAACCAGTCGAGATGGATCTCCGCCTCGGCGGCCCGCTCGGGGTAGGCGAACCGCGCGCCCAGCACCCGGCCGTCGACGACGAGGGCGCCGTTCGCCGCGAAGACCATGTCGGGCAGTCCGCGGTCGGGGACGAGGGTCTCGACGGTATGGCCGAGGGCGAGGTAGCGGTCGCGGAGGTCCTCCCACTGGGCCATGGCCAGGGGCAGGTCCACCGGTTTCGTGGGGTCCATCCACGGGTTGATGGAGTACGTGACCTTGAAGTGCGCGGGTGGGCACATCAGGTAACGCCGGGGTGTGGCGTCTCTGCGCAATGAAGGCTCCTCACGGTGATGAGAAGAGAATCGTCCCTCCTCGGCGGGAACCGCGCAGTGAACTGATTGGGTGGTTTCCTGAACGGCTGAAAGACGAGCGGTTCACGGTTGATAAGTTGCCGAAATGAGCTCCAGCCCCCTCCCTGCTCCCGGCGCCGGACCCGAGTCCGGGTCCGGTCCCGCATCCGGCGCCGGCGCCGCCTCCGCCCCCCGGCCCCCGGACGCCACGCGCCGCAGCGACCGCTCGCGGCGGGCCATCCTGGACGCGGCGCTCGATCTGGTGGGGGAGGTCGGCTACAACAAGCTGACCATCGAGGCCATCGCCGCCCGCGCCGGAGTCGGCAAGCAGACCATCTACCGCTGGTGGCCGTCGAAGGCCGCGGTCCTGCTGGACGCCTCGCTCGCGCTCGCCGGGGACGCGCAGTCCGAGGGGGCGTGGGGCTTCCCCGACACCGGGGATCTGGCCGCCGACCTGAAGTCCGTCATGCGGGCGACGGTGGACGAGTTCGCCGACGAGCGGTACGCGGCCCCCGTGCGCGCCCTGACGGCGGCCGGCGCCACCGATCCCGAGCTCGGGGCACGCTTCACCGAGCGGCTGCTGGAGCCCCAGCTCGCGCTGTACGAGGAGCGGTTGCGGGCGGCCCGCGAGGCCGGGCAGCTCCGACCGGACACCGATCTGCGGCTGACCGTGGAGATGCTGGTCGGACCGCTGACGTACCGCTGGCTGATGCGCACGGCGCCGCTCACGCACGCGTATGCGGATGCGCTGGTGGACGCGGTGCTGGGCGGGACCGGGGTGGGGTGGGATAAGTCATGACCCCCTGATGGCCGAGAACATATGGCCGATTTCTATGGTTATGTGGGAGTCCTGATCGGGGGGTGCGGTCACCCGGCGACCAGGATGGTGGGAACATGTGAGGGTCTGCCGGGGCAACGGTGTAGGTGAGGGGATAGATGGGGTCTGAGTCGGGCCGCGTCAAACGCGGCGAGCAGAGCAGGATTTCCCAGTGGCTGCGCCGCAAGCCCAAACCCGACGCCGAGGACCCCGCGCGCGAACGAGAAGCCCTGCTGCTGGCCGTGGCCGCGGCGGGTCTGCCGATCTCGCCCGCCGCGCATCCGGCCGGCTACCGGTGTTCGTGCGACCGGATCGGCTGTCCGACGCCCGCGCGACACCCCGTCTCCTTCGCCTGGCAGACGCAGTCCACGACGGACCGCGCGCAGGTCGAACGCTGGGCCCGCAACCAGCCCGCGGCCAACTTCATCACCGCGACGGGCATGGTCCACGACGTCCTGGACGTCCCCCTGGAAGCCGGCCACAGCGCGCTGCAACGCCTGCTGGCCGCCGGCATCGAGGTCGGCCCGGTCGCGGAGTCCGGCGGTACGGGCGACCAGGCCAGGATGCTCTTCTTCACCGCGACCCGGGGTACGCCCGAGGACGAGGACGAGTGGTGGCCCTGCGAACTGGACTGCCACCCCGAGACGATGGACGAGCACCCCGGACTGCGCTGGCACTGCCGGGGCAGCTACGTACTGGTGCCGCCGGCCGCACTGCCGGGGGACCTCGCGGTGACCTGGCTCCGCGGCATGGAGCATCCGCTCGTCGATCCGCTGACCCTGCTGGAAACCCTCACGGACGCGTGCGCCACCTACGCCGGTGCCTCGGACCACGCCCCCGCCACGGTCGCCTGGCCCTTGGGCCGCTGACCGGGCTCCGCCCGGAAGGACTGGCCCACTGACCCGGCGCCACCTGGGGCTTGGGCCGGCGCCGCCAGGGCCTTGCCCTGGGCGTCCGGGTTCCCGTGCGGTGTGGGTGGCACGGCGGGGCGAAGTCCCCTACCCGCCCTTCCACCGTTCCCAGGGCTCCGCCCTGACCCGGTCCTCAAACGCCGGACGGGCTGAAAGGGAAGGGTCCGGGGCTGCGCCCGGACCCCCTGGGGCTCCGCCCCAGACCCCGGTCCTCAAACGCCGGACGGCTGAAAAGACCACACCCCGGCCGAGGGCGCATCCTGGGTGCTGCGGCCGGGGACGGGGGCGGGGTGGGGTGTTGGCCGGGACGTAGAGCGTGATGTGTGGCGCGAGAGCACGCCGCGCCCTGTCCACGTAGGGCACAGGGCGCCTAAATCATGCGGTCCAGGCCGGCACCCCACCCCGCCCCCGGCACCGGCCCCACGCGCAGCGGGGCGCCCCCGCCGGATCCGCGTCAGTGGATCTGGGTGACGACCACGTCGAGGGACCAGGCCTTGCCCGGCTTCGCGGGGGCCTCGGCCTCCACCGTGAAGCCCAGGTCGCGCAGGGCCGTCACCAGCTCCGCCGGGGACGCGGGGACCGTGCCCGCCGACAGCAGGTCGCGGACCAGGCGGCCCTTGGTGGCCTTGTTGAAGTGGCTCACCACCGACCGCTTCTCCACCCCGTCGACCATCTGGGAGTGCAGGACCCGGACCGTGGCCGTGCGCCCCGCCACCTCACCCTTCGGCTTCCACGCAGAGGCGTACGCCGAGGACCGCAGGTCCAGGACCAGGCCCTGGCCCGCCGCCTCCGGCATCACCGAGGCCATCGGTTCGCGCCAGAACGCGCCCAGCGCCCCCAGCCCCGGCAGCTTCACGCCCATCGAGCAGCGGTAGGAGGGGATGCGGTCCGCAACGCCGACCGCTCCCCACAGGCCCGAGAAGACCAGCAGGGACTCCGCCGCCAGGGACGCCGCCGCCGGCGTGAGGGTCGACAGGCCCAGGGCGTCGTAGAGGACCCCCGTGTAGATCTCACCCGCCGGGCGGGCGACCGCCGTCGGCAGCTCCGCGTTCTTGGCGACCTCACCGCGCAGGCCCTCGCTCAGGCCGAGCACCTCGCGGGCCTTCAGCTCGTCGCCCACGCACAGCTCGACCAGCTCTTCCAGCACCGCGGCGCGGGCAGCGGCCAGCCCCGGCAGCGAGAGCGTCTCCGGCTTCAGCGGTGCGCCGGAGCCGCCGGCGGCCTTTCCTTCGGACGGCGGCAGCAGCACGAGCACGGTGGTTCTCCTTCGGACGGGCACGGCACAGCGGCGGGGGTGCGGCCCCCGACCAGGGTAGACGGCTCGCCGTGCCGCCCGGCCCGATCGGCATGACACCCCCTAGGCTCGGCTCATGCCACGCCGTCATATGATCATGACCGGCGCAGACGGGGCTGCCCTGCGGGCCGCGCTGCGTGAACTGCGGACGAAGCTGGAGGTGCCGGAGGAGTTCCCGGCGCCCGTACTCGCCGAGGCCGAGCGGGCGGTACGCAGCCCACGCCTGCCGGACTTCGACGCCACCGACATCCCCTTCTTCACGATCGATCCGCCGACCTCGCGCGATCTGGACCAGGCCATGCACCTGGCGAAGCGCCCCTCCGGCGGTTACCGGGTCCACTACGCCATCGCCGACGTCGCCGCCTACGTCAGCCCCGGCGGCGCCCTCGACGCCGAGGCCCACCGCCGGGTCACCACCCTCTACTTCCCCGACGAGAAGGTCCCCCTGCACCCGGCCGTGCTCTCGGAGGGCGCGGCCAGCCTGCTCCCCGACCAGACCTGCCCGGCCCTGCTGTGGCGGCTCGACCTGGACGCCGAGGGGCGGCCGGAGAGCACCGACGTCCGCCGCGCGCTCGTGCGCAGCCGGGCCAAACTCGACTACGACGGCGTCCAGAAGGCCATCGACGCGGGCACCGCCGAGGAGCCGCTGGCCCTGCTGAAGGACATCGGACGGCTGCGCGAGGCCTTGGAGGCGGAGCGCGGGGGGATCTCGCTGAACGTGCCCGAGCAGGAGATCGTCGAGCACGAGGGCTCGTACAGCCTGGCCTACCGGGCTCCGCTCCCGGCCGACGGCTGGAACGCGCAGATCTCCCTGATGACCGGCATGGCGGCCGCCGAGCTGATGCTCGCCGCCGGGACCGGCATCCTACGGACCCTGCCGACCGCCCCCGACGGAGCCGTCGGGCGGCTGCGCCGGGCGGCGAAGGCCCTGCGGATCGAGTGGCCGCACCACGTCCCGTACGCGGAGCTCGTGCGCGGGCTCGATCCGCACCGGCCCGCCCACGCCGCCTTCCTCCAGGAGTGCACGGCCCTGCTGCGCGGCGCCGGCTACACGGTCTTCACCGGTGGCCGGACCCCGGACCCCGTCCTGCACGCCGCGGTCGCGGCCCCGTACGCCCACTGCACCGCGCCGCTGCGCCGGCTCGTCGACCGGTACACGGGCGAACTGTGCGTGGCCGCCGTGGCCGGGATCGAACCCCCCGGGTGGGCGCTGGAGGCGCTCGACGCCCTGCCGAAGGAGATGTCGGACGGCGCCCGGCTGGCGAACTCCGCGGAGCGGGAGTCCGTGGACCTGGTGGAGGCGGCGCTGCTCAAGGACCGCGTCGGCGAGACCTTCGAGGCAACGGTCATCGACGTCAAGGACCGGGAGCCGCTGGTCGGCACGGTCCACCTGGAGGATCCGGCGGTGATCGGCCGCGTGGAGTCCACGACGGAGCTGCCGCTGGGCGAGCGGATCACGGTCCGGCTGACGGAGGCGGACCCGGGCCGGGCGAAGGTGCTCTTCGCACCGGTCTAGGCCGGCAGATGTGGGCGGGGCGTCGCCGGCGGACGCCCCGCCCCGCCCCGCCCCAGGGGCGCAGGTCAGCGGCGGCGATCCCGCGGCCGCGCTCCCGGCGGTGGAAGAGGCGCTCGCGGTGGTGGTCGTTCCGGGCGGCCGGCACCTCCATGTGACCCCGTTCCTCCTGCTTGCCGAGGTTCCTGACCTCTCGGGCTTCAGCACGGCTCCTGACCTCACGGCCCGGACCGCAGGCAGGGGCCGCGGACCTGATCCACTGCCGGACCGCTCTGGTCATCGCGCCCCGCGGCCTGCCATCATCGGCCGACCGCGCGGTATCACCGGCCGCGCAACAGCGGGGAGAGGGACCGGACATGGGATCGGTCGACGCCTTCGACGTATGCACCATGCCTGCCGCCGCCACGGGCAGCAGATCGGCCCGCCGCCGCCCGCCGGCCGCCGCACTGAGACCGCTGATCATCAACTACACGGGCTTCCACACCCAGTTCACCGCTCCGAGGCGCCGACTGGAGCTGCCCACCGGCTGCGTGACGCTGGTCTTCAGCTTCTCCGAGGGCCTGTGGGTCTCCCGTACGGAGGACCTCGCCGCGGCCCGACTGCGGCCCGCCGCCCGGGCGATGATCAGCGGCCCGCGCACGGTGCCGGCGATCGGGGTGCACTCGGGGGTCGTGCACGGGCTGGAGGTGAACATGACCCCGCAGGGCTGCTACCGGCTGTTCGGCATCCCGATGTGGCACTTCGAGGACGCCCACGTGGACCTGGTGGAGGTGCTCGGACGGCAGGGCCGCCACCTCACCGAACGGCTCCAGGCGCTCCCCTCGTGGACGGAGCGGTTCGCGCTGCTCGACGCACTGTTCTGCGCCCGCCTCGACGGCAGCCCCTCCCCCGCGCCCGAGGTCGACGGAGCCCTCTCCGGGCTCTGGGCGAACACCCGCTCCCTGACCCGGGTGAGCGCCGCGACGGGGTGGAGCGCCCGCACCGTACGGGCGCGGTTCCGCGAGCAGGTGGGCCTGTCCCCCAAGGCCATGGCCCGGGTGTTCCGGCTGCAGCACGCGCTGCGGATGCTGGCGGCGGGAACGGCGGCGGCGCAGGTGGCGGCGGTGTGCGGCTATCACGACCAGGCGCACCTGAGCCGCGAGGTGAAGGCGATGACGGGGCTGCCGCCGTCCCGGTTCGTCCTGCTGCGGGGCGGGCTGGCGCCGGGTTCGGCACTGGACCGGATGGCGGGCCGCGTCAGCAGCGTGATGCTGACCGCCGGCTAGGCCGGCCATGGGCCCCGCGGGATTCCCGCCCGCGGCCCCACCGGATCCCGAGGTGCGGCCCCGCCGGATCCCCGACACGTACCGCCGCCAGATCCCGACACGTACCGCCGCCGGATCGCGACCCGGGGCGCGCCTCGGATCGCGTCCCGGGTCGCAGCCGGACCGTACCGTCCGGCGGCGGCTCCCCCGTTGGATTCCGCCGGACCCCGCCGACGGGCGTCGGCTCCCGTCGACGAGCGGTGCGCCCGCCCAGGGCTGAGGACCCCCGTACCCCAGCCCACGAGCGAGCGCTCCGACCCCCTGGTCCTGCACCTGGAGCCTGCCGCCGTGACGGCATCGCGACTCCTCCCCCTTCCGCCCCCGCCCACGGGCTCGGCCACTCAGTCGGCTAGACGCTGTGCGTCGAGCAGTTGAGCGCCGAGCCATCTAGTGCGCTAGACGGCTGGACGAAGATACGCCGCCGCACGCATGCCCTGTCAAGGTCCCGCGGGGCGCCCTGGCGGCAATATGGCGTGGGTCACATTCCACTGGGTCCGCTAGCTGGGTAGACGCAGTTCGTTGCACTGTGTGGCGAAAGCCATCTAGGCAGGTAGATAATGCTGGTGATTTAGTACTGGACCATGAGATCCAGCAGTAGACGGGAGCAGTGACGGTGATGGGTGAGGAGACCCCCACCGGCCGGCGGGCCACCATGGGTGACCGCCTCGGCTTCTTGATCGAGACGATCCACCCGGCGGGCCGTGGTCCGTACACGTACCAGGAGATCGCCGAGGGCACCAAGAAGCTGTCCGGACCCTCCGTCTCGCACGGCACGGTCCAGACCATCCGCCTGAACAACAACCCGAACCCGGGCATCGACTCGATCCGCGCGATCGCCAACTTCTTCGGCGTCACCGTCGGATACCTGGCCGACGGAGAGAACGCCCAGGCGATCGAGCAGCGGATCGAAGAGCGGATCGCGCGGCTGCGCGAGGAGATGGGCAAGGCCGCCGCGGCCGACGAGTTCGCCCAGGTCCTCGAGGACGAACAGGTCAAGGCCGCAGCCTTCCGGCTGAGCGGGCTGTCCGCCGGTTCCATGCGCTCCGTGACCGGCTTGATCAAGCAGCTCCGGAAGGCCGAAGGGCTTCCGGATGTGAAGCCCCGCCGCCGCCGCGGCAAGGAGTCCTAGGGGGGCGTCTTGCCGGTCAGGCCGGGCACCCCCTAGGCGCGAATCAGCCACGCGCCTCACCCTGGCAGCCGTATTCCGGCCACCGATCCGCCCTCAGCAAGCCCCTGCTGCGCTTCCGGTTACTCTCAAACCCGATCAGGTGTGCGGACTGGGCGACGACGGGCGGGGAGGGCGACCATGCGCTGGTGGAAGCGCGCCGACGCGGAGTGCGCCGCCGTCGCCGACCGGCTCGCCATACCCCGGCCGTTCGACCTCGAAGCCTTCTGCGAGGGGATAGCCGCGCAGCGCGGCCGGCCGCTCATCCTGCTGCCCCTCGACGGACCCCCCGACCCGGCCCTGCCCTGCGGGATCTGGCTCGGCCTGGACGTCGCCGACCTCGTCTTCTACGACGCCGTCGCGGCCGAGATCCTCAAGGTCCAGATCGTCCTCCACGAGATCTCGCACATGCTGCTCGGCCATGTCGCTCCCGAACTCGACATTCCCGAACAGCCGTCGGACCGGGAGATCGCCCGGGCCTCCGAGCACTTCCAGCGCCTGCTGACCCGTACGCACACGGCCGTCTCCGGGATCGACCGCCCCGAGCTGCCCGTGGCCTCGATCATCCGCACCGAGGCGGCCCGGATCCGGAACGTGGCCCGCATGACCGAATCGATCGACGAGGAACTCGGCCTCGACATCGACCGCCTGGCGCACCTCATGGGGCGGAGCAAGTTCGCCAGCCCGCAGGAGCGGCAGGCGGAGACACTGGCCACGCTCATCCACGAGCGGGCCGGCCGCTACGACACGACGCAGTCGACCTCCAGTGACAGTGAGGCCGAGGACCGTCTCGTACGCCTCCATGACGCCCTCGGGCACCCCGTTCGAAACACGTGGTCGTGAAGTGAAACACCTCGAAATCGCCATCCTGGTCATGCTCTGGACGGTGACGGTCTGGCGCGCCCCCTCGGCCGTCCGGTCGGTCAAACAGCGGGCCCTGTGGACGGCGTTCGCCGCCCTGACCGTCTCCATGACGCTCCGCCTCCCCGGCGTGATGCGCACCCTGGACGACTGGGCGGGGGTCAACAACCTCTCCACCCTCGTCAAGCACTGGCTGGGCATGATCGCGGCCGGCGCGGTCGTCGACTTCGTCGTCGCCATCGCCCGCCCGGAGACCGGCCGCCGGCTGCGGGCCCGCCACTACGCCGCCCTGACCGCGATGACGGCCATGGCGGTGCTCTTCGCGTTCTTCGTCCCGCGGCCCCACGAGATGACCGACTTCTTCGAGGAGACCGCCGGCAACGGCTGGGCCACGGTCTACTACCTCCTCTTCGTCGTCTACCTCGGCATCGCCATGGCCACCGCCACCTGGCTGTTCTGGGGCAGCGCCCGGCACGCCAGCGCCCTGTGGCTGCGGACCGGCGTCCGCCTCATGGGCATCGGAACCGCCGTCGGCGTGCTCTACACCCTGATGCGGGCCGGGTACATCGCGACCCGCCTCGCGGGCCTCACGGACGACACCAGCGACATCGCCGTCGACAACGTCACAGACGCCCTGAAGTACCTGGCGATCGGCTTCATCCTCATCGGGAGCAGCATCCCCGCCTTCGGCGTGGCCTGGCGCACCGTCCAGGACGGCCGCCACCACCGGCAGCTCCAGCCGCTCTGGCTGGACCTGACCACGGTCACCCCCGACATCGTCCTGAAGACCGGCCTCCTGCGCAGCCCGCGCCTGCGGCTCTACCGGCGGGTGATCGAGATCCGCGACGCCGCCCTGACCCTGGACGCGTACACCGCCAACGACGTCCGCGAGCGCGCGCACCGCGCCGCCCTGGAGGCCGGGTTCGACCCGGCGACGAGCCCGGCGGCCGAAGCCCTCTGGATGCGGGCGGCCCGCGAGCGCAAGGCCCGCGGGGTCCTGCCGCTGCGCGGCGCCCAGGAGCCTGCGGCCACCGTCGGCATCGACGAGCTCGACTTCACCACCGAAGTACTGCGACTCATCCAGCTCGCCCGGATCTACCACTCCGCCGTGGCCGACGAGTTCCTCACCACGACCAACCAGGAGGCCACGGCGTGACCGCCACGCTCACCCAGCCCGCCGAGTCCCGATCCGCCCGCCTGATCACCGACGGGCTCGATCCCAAGACCTGGATCATCGCCGACACCCTCCTGATCGGCTGGCACACCGCCGGCCTCACCGGGATCGGCTGGGGACTCCTGGGCTGCCTGTTCGCCGCCGTCATCCCGCTCGCCTTCATCAAGTACGGCATCCGGCGCGGCCGCTGGGCCGACCGGCACGTCGGCCAGCGCCAACAGCGCATCGTCGTGATGGTGTTCATCATCGGTTCGGTCGCCACCGGCATCCTGCTGATGGCGCTCCTCGGCTCCCCTCGCACGATGATCGCGCTGATCGCGGCCATGCTGGTCACCCTCGCGGCCCTGCTCGCCGTGACCCCCGCCTGGAAGATCAGCGTGCACGCGGCCGTCTCCTCCGGAAGCGTCGCCATGCTCGCCATGACCTACGGGCCCTGGCTGCTGCTCGCGTACCCGCTGGTCGCCGTCGTCGGCTGGTCCCGCGTCGAGCTGAAGGACCACACCCTCGCCCAGGTCCTCGCGGGCACCGCGGTGGGCGCGGCCGTGGCGGCCTCCACCTTCGGGCTGATCCGCTAGGGCCCGTCCCAGCCGTACCCGGCGGCGCAGCCCGCCCCCCGCAACTCCCCCGCCCCGCCCGTCCCGTCGGCGGCGTCGTTTTCGAGCCGTGCCGTTTTCGACAAGACAGACGCGCACCGGCTTGTCACGCTCGGCGCACACAGATGGTGCTGCGGCAGCCCATCACGGGGGTGTGGGCTGCCGCAGCGCCTCGACCAGTGCTCCGACCAGCGCGCGGGGCTCGTCCGCGTGGAAGCGGATGACGCGGGCTTCGGCGCGGGCGCCGAGCGGGCGGCGGAAGGCGAGCGGGCGGGCCAGTTCCACGGTGACCGTGGTCTGGCTGCCGACGATCAGGTCGAGCACCCCGTCCTCGGAGAGGGTGACGAGCCGTCCCTCGGGGTAGCGCCGGTCCACCCGGACCGCGGTCACCGCGTCCGGCGGGACGGTCAGGTCGAAGAGGGCTCCGTAGCGGATGCGCAGGGTCCCGTCGGGGCTCACCACGTGCGGCCGGGTGACGCAGGCGGCGTGCAGCGCGAGCATCAGGAGCACCCCGTACACGTCGAGGATCAGCACCACGCGGTGCACGGCCGGCCAGGGGATCAGCAAGGCCAGCGCCACCGTCTCGATCAGCGACACGAAGACCAAGCCGTACATCATGGCCGTCTGCGGTCCGGTGTACGGAGCCGCGTGGTCCCCGGGGCGCACCCCGTGCGGCGGCCGCCGCAGCGCCCACCGGGCCAGCGAGGCGGACGCGCGCAGCTCGTGCAGCACGAGGCGGCGTACGGTCACCGGCACCACGGCCCGTACGGCCTCGCGGCGGGCCGTGCCGGGGTCGGCGCCGCGGGCGCGGGCGGCGGCGTACAGGGAGTACAGGACGCCGGCTTCGAGGACGAGGACGCCCAGCACCATGACCTCGGCGACGGCGAGGGCCCAGCCGGGCGGGCGCACTCCGGCGGCCACGCACACCATCAGGGCCGGCTCCATGGGGAGCACGGCGGCCACCCCGATCCGTGCCGCGCGTATCGCGCTCATTCCCGGCCCCTTTTCGTCTGCGTGGCCCACGTGTCCGTGAAGGCCTCCATCACCCGGCGGACGACCTCCGCCTGCGCCGGGGCGTACTCGGCGAGCAGGGCCTCCAGGAAGCCCGGTACCGGCTGCGGGCCGCCGGGCCCCTCCGTGGCCGCAGCCGTCATCGCCGCGAACGCCTCGGCGGGTACCGCGGCCACCAGTTCCGCGGCGAGCGGCCCGATCCGGGGGTCGTCGCCGTCCGCGTCGGCGAGCTCGTCGAGCCGCTCGTACAGCGCGAGCACGGCCGGATCGGCGGCGACCGCGCCGAGCACCGCGTAGAGCTCCTCCCCCACGGCGCCCGAGGCGTCCAGCAGGCTCAGGTGCTCGCGGTCGAGCGCGGCCGACGGCGAGGCCGTCGCGGGCGCCTTGGCGAGCAGCTCCGCGAGGGCGGGCGAGACCGGCTCGGCCTCCCCGGGCGGGGCGGCGAGCAGGACGGCGAGGCGCCGTCTGCGCTCGGCCAGTTCGGCCTGCTGGCGGGCGAGGTCGGCGTCGAGCTCGGCCAGTACCTCGGCCAGCTCGCGCCCCGCGTCGTCCGCGAGCACGTCGCGCACCTCGTCGAGGCTCAGCCCGAGCTCGGTCAGCCGGCGCACCCGGGCCAGCCGGACGGCGTCGCGCACGCTGTAGGCGCGGTAGCCGTTGGGGCGCCGGTCCGGCTCGGGGAGCAGGCCGACGTGGTGGTAGTGCCGGATCGCCCGGGTGGTGACCCCGACGAGCGCGGCGATCTCTCCGATCCGCATGGGTTCCAGTAGAAACCCTGCCGTTGCGTCAAGGTCAAGCCGTGATGACGCAGCCGGTACGATGGGCGGCACGACAGACGAGTCGGCCGGGCGGCCGCGTCGGGATCCCCGGATCCCGCCGAGGAACGTCCGGGCTCCACAGGGCAGGGTGGTGGCTAACGGCCACCCGGGGTGACCCGCGGGACAGTGCCACAGAAAACAGACCGCCTGGGGCTTCGGCCCCCGGTAAGGGTGAAACGGTGGTGTAAGAGACCACCAGCGCCTGAGGCGACTCAGGCGGCTAGGTAAACCCCACCCGGAGCAAGGTCAAGAGGGGCCGTTTTCGGACGGCCCTGCGCGAACGTTCGAGGGCTGCCCGCCCGAGTTCGCGGGTAGACCGCACGAGGCCGGCGGCAACGCCGGTCCTAGATGGATGGCCGTCTCCCCGGCGACCGCAAGGTCACCGGGTGACAGAACCCGGCGTACAGGCCGGCTCGTCTGCCTCCTCCCCTGAGCTGTGGAAACGCAGTCAGGGGAGCTTTTTTGTGCCCCGGCGCGGTCGCGGCCAAAAGGGTGCCTCCCCTCCCTCGAAGGTGAGAGGTACCCATACAGGGGGGCAGGCCTGGGGTGGTTCGCGTCATCAAGCGTGAGCAACCTCAGCTGCATCAACCACCCCCGATGCGCGTCCCCCCTGCCGGATGACGGCAGGTCGGCTGCGGCACCGCGAGTGACGGGCGCCCCGCCGACGTAGCCCCCGCCGGCCCCTGAATCCGGGGGGGGGCTTCGTCGTACCCGGTGTCAGGCCTCCCAGTGGGCCCGGTGGCGGGGGCGGTAGGGGGCGATGGCCGTCTCCGGATCGTCCGCGAGGTGGGCGGCCTCGGACAGGGAACCGGCGAAGGCGCAGCAGTAGCTCCAGCTGTCGAAGGCGCGCCGGACCTCCTGCGGCTGCGGGCGCCGGCCCTCCTTCGCCGCGGTACGGAGCTCGGCGGCGGAGTACCTCAGGCTGCGCAGGTCCACCCTGCGCCAGGGACCGTCGTACGGACGCCGGCCGGGGGTGTCGCGTTCCTCGCGCCGCTGTGCGGCGAACGGGGTGCGCGGGGCGGGAATGTGGTGGGCGGTGCGGGACAAGGAGAGCCTCCAGCCGCACCCCAGGGCCTTCCTGGGGGTGCTACCGGAAGCCGAACGGGTACGGCGGCACGGGCGATCCCTCCTGCTGTCCTCACGTGCCCCCTTTCTACCAACCGGCGGCGCGCTGCGGCTCGGGGATTGCGGAAGGCCCCCCGCCCCGTCGGGGTGGGGGGCCTCGCCGTGCGGCAGGGCGGCGCGGTGGCTCAGCGCAGGTGGGACGTGTCGTTCAGGAGGCGGACCGAGGCGTTGCCGTCGGCGTAGTAGGCCACCGCCGACAGGGAGGCCGCCGACAGCTCCATGCGGAACAGCGCCTCCGGCGGGGCGCCCAGCGCCAGCCGGACCAGGATCTTGACCGGCGTCACGTGCGAGACCAGCAGGACCGTGCGGCCCGCGTGCTCGGCGAGCAGCCGGTCCCTGGTCGCCGAGATCCGGCGGGTGGCCGAGGCGAAGCTCTCGCCGCCGCCCGTGGGGGCGGCCTTCGGGGAGTCCAGCCACGCCTGGAGGTCCTCCGGGTAGCGCTCGCGCGCCTCCGCGAAGGTCAGCCCCTCCCACGCCCCGAAGTCGACCTCGCGCAGCCCCTCTTCGACCGTGACGGTGAGCCCGAGCCGGTCGGCGACGGCCTGCGCGGTCTCCCGGCAGCGGCGCAGCGGAGAGCTGATCACCGTCTCGATGGTGCCGCGCGCAGCGAGCGACTCCGCGACGGCGGCGGCCTGGCGGCGGCCCGCCGCGGAGAGCTCCGGGTCACTGCCGCCGCTGCCGGAGAACCGCTTCTGCGGGGTCAGCGCGGTCTCTCCGTGGCGCAGCAGCACGAAGGTGGCCGGGGGCCCCATGTCGGGTCCCCAGCCCTGTCCCGCCGCGGGGGCGGGAGCGGTGCCGGTGGACGCGACGCCGGACGCGCCGGTGGCGGGCACGGCCGCCGCAGCCGTGTCCGGCCCGGAAGCCGGGGCCGCCGCCAGGTCTGCCGGGCCGGCAAGGTCGGCCAGGTCCGCCGGGCCGACAACGTCGGCCAGGTCCGCCGGGTCCCCGAACAGGGTGTCGGCGCCGGCCGGTGCGGAGCCGGCCCGTGCACCCGCAGCGGCGCCCGCGCGGGTCCGCGTACCGCCGCCGGAGGCGAGGGCGGCGCGCACCGCCGCGGCCCCCTTCGCCGCGTCGCCCGGAGGGCCCTGCGGGGTCGCCAGGGTGCGGGCGGCCGAGGCGTCCAGGGCGGCCAAGGCCGCCGAGGAGTTCGAGGGCTCCCACTGCTTGCCGCGCTTGCCCGCGTCCATCGCCTCGTTCGCGAGCCGGTCCGCGTGCTTGTTCTTCTCGCGCGGGATCCACTCGTACGTCACCTGCGCGCGCGGCATGACCTTCGCCGCCTCCGCCGCGAGCGGCTTCATGTCCGGGTGCTTGATCTTCCAGCGGCCCGACATCTGCTCGACGACGAGCTTGGAGTCCATGCGTACGAGGACCACCGCGTCCGGGTCCAGCTCGCGGGCGGCCTTGAGCCCGGCGATGAGGCCCTTGTACTCGGCCACGTTGTTCGTCGCGACGCCGATGTACTCCGCGCGCTCGGCCAGCGTCTCGCCCGTCACCGGGTCGAGGACGACGGAGCCGTAACCGGCGGGCCCCGGGTTGCCCCGGGAGCCGCCGTCGGCTTCGACAACGAACTGCGGCATCAGATGCCCGAGTCGGCCATGCGGACCAGGATGCGGCCGCAGCTCTCGTGCCGGACGACCTGGTCGCGGGCGGCGGCCTTGATCTCGTTGACCTCGGCGAGGTCGAGCTCCAGGCGGCAGCCCTCGCAGCGGCGCTGCGACAGGCGGGCGGCGCCTACGCCGCCCTGCTTCACGCGGATCTTCTCGTAGAGGGCGATCAGCGCGGCCGGCATGGCGGTGACGATGACCTCGCGGTCCTTGGCGATGCCCGCGACCTCGGCGTCGATCTCACCGGTGGCGGCGTCGCGGCGCGCGGTGGCGTCGACGAGCTTGGTCTCCAGCGAGGCGACCCGGTCGGTGAGCTCGGTGACGCGCTCCTGCGCACCCTCCAGGCGCTCCATGACCTCGAGGACCACGTCCTCCAGGTCGCCTTGGCGCTTGGCGAGGGAGACGACCTCGCTCTGCAGGTTGGCCAGGTCGCGGGCGGAGATGCCCGCACCCGAGTCCAGGCGGGCCTGGTCGCGGGCGGCGCGCTGGCGCACCTGGTCCACGTCCTGCTCGGCCTTGGTCTGCTCGCGGGCGGCGTCGGTTGCCTGCGTCTGGGCGGCGACGAGGAAGTCGCGCTGCTGGGCGAGGTCGCTGGTCAGCGAGTCGACCTCGGCGTGCTCGGGGAGCATCTTGCGCTTGTGGGTCAGCTGAGACAGCCGGACGTCCAGGGCCTGGACGTCGAGAAGTCGGATCTGGTCGGCGGGCTCGGCGTTCAGTTGGGGGCTCCAGGGTGAGAAGGGGATGTCACGGACGGCGCGTGCGCCGTCCACGGGTCGGTGGCCGTGCGCGAGACGTGGGTCCGCAGACCCCAGCCGTTGCGCTCGGAGATGGCGTCGAGCTGGGCCGCGGCCTGCTCGCACCAGGGCCATTCGGTGGCCCAGTGGGCGGCGTCGACGAGGGCGAGCGAGCTCTGCTCGCGGGCCTCGGACACCGGGTGGTGGCGCAGGTCGGCGGTGACGTACGCGTCGACACCGGCGGCCCGGACCTGCGCGAAGAGGCCGTCGCCGGAGCCGCCGCTGACCGCGACCCTGCGGATCATCGCGTCGGGGTCACCGGCCACCCGGATGCCCTGCGCGGTCGGCTGGAGCCAGGCGGCGACGCGCGCGGTGAACTCGCGCAGCGTCTCGGGGCGGTCCAGCTCGCAGAGCCGGCCCAGGCCCCGGCGGCCCGTGGGGTCGCTCGGGTCGGGCACCAGCGGGCCGGTGACGCGCAGGTCGAGGGCGCCGGCGAGGGCGTCGGAGACGCCGGGGTCGGCGGTGTCGGCGTTGGTGTGGGCGACGTGCAGCGCGATGTCGTTCTTGATCAGCGTGTGCACGGCCCGGCCCTTGAAGGTGCCGGCGGAGACGGTGGTGGTGCCCCGCAGGTAGAGGGGGTGGTGGGTGACGAGCAGGTCGGCGCCCAGCTTCACCGCTTCGTCGACGATCTCCTGGACGGGGTCGACGGCGAACAGGACCCGGGAGACCTCGGCGTCGGGGTCGCCGCAGACGGTGCCGACGGCGTCCCACTCCTCGGCCCGCGAGGGGGGCCACAGAGCGTCCAGCGCGGCGATGACTTCAGAGAGACGGGGCACGGGTCAAGGCTACCGTCCGTGGCGACCGGCCCGGTCTGGTCCGGGGGCCTGTTTCCCTCGGCTCGGCCCCCGGGCGACGGCCGAGGGGGGCCGGTCGAGGGGCCGGGTCGAGGGGGCCCGGTCGAGGGGGTCGGGTCGAGGGGACATGCCCAGGGAGGCCGGTCGTCGGCGCCGGGCTACTTCGCCAGGAAGCCGCGCAGGTCGTCGAGGACCTTGTCGGCGGCGGTCACGCCGAGGCCCAGGTACCAGGTCTCGTCCGGGACCTCCTTGGCCCGGCCCTGCTGCACGGCCTCCAGGCCCTTCCACAGCGGGTTGTCCTCGGCGGAGTCGCGCTTGGTCTTGTCCTTGGCCCCGTAGACGCCGGTGAAGATCCAGTCGGCGGCGGCCTCGTCCATGCGCTCCGGGCTGATCTCCACCGCGAGGTCCTCGACCTGCTGGTTCTGCGGGCGCGGGATGCCGGAGTCCTTCAGGATCGTGCCGATGAAGGAGGCGCCGGCGTAGAGCCGGGTCTTGCCCGGCATGTAGCGCAGCATCGTGACGGTCGGCTTCTTCTCGCCGAGGTCCTCGCCGAGCTTCGTCGCCTTCGCCCGGTAGGCGTCGAGCTTGGCCTCGGCCTCGGCCGTCTTGTCGAGGGCGGCGGCGTTCAAGAGGTAGTTCTCCTTCCACGGGAAGCCGGGGCGGATGGAGAACACGGTCGGGGCGATCTTCGAGAGCGCGTCGTACTTGTCCGCGGAGCGCAGTTGGCTGCCGAGGATCAGGTCGGGCTTGAGGGCGTTGATCGCTTCGAGGTTGAGGTTGTTGATGGTGCCGACGGACTTGGGCTCGCCGGCGTCCTTCTTCAGGTAGCCGGGGATGCCCTCGTCGCCTTCGGTGGGCGCGTAGCCGACGGGCTGCATGCCGAGGGAGACGACGTTGTCGAGCTCGCCGACGTCGAGGACGACGACCCGCTCGGGCGCGGCCTTGAGCTCGGTGGAGCCCATGGCGTGGGTGACCGTGCGGGGGAACTGCCCGGCCGCCGCGGTGGTCCCGAAGGCCGTCGTCTTCTTCGCCGCGTCGGAGAAGTCCTTGCCGCCCTGGGCGGCGGCCTTCTTCTCGGTGCCTCCGGCCGGGGCCTCCTTGCCGGGCTTCGCGGCCTCGTCGTCCTGACCCCCGCAGGCGGTGAGGACGAGTGCGGCGGCAGCGGCCAGGGCGACGGCGGCGACCGAGCCACCTCGGGGCGTGCGGCGTCGGAGGGACATGGGACGTCTCCTGAGGGTGGGGAGGGGGCAAAGACCGGAAAAGCGGGTTAGGTGTGCCTAACCAGGCTCCTCACCCTAAACGCCCCGATATCGCACAGCACAATCGCCTCCTCCTCCACAGCCGAATCGCCGTCCCGCCACCCGTATGTGTGAAGCGGGGATTGTCGCGTTGTCCGGGGGGAAGCGCGATCACTACCTTCCTCGGCGGAGGTGTCCGCAGATGACTGTCTGTGCCATCGAGAAGACCAGCGCGACCCCGTTCACCATCGCCGCGGACGGGTCCTACGCCGCCCGGCTCGCCGGGGACGGCGAAGCCCGCTATCCGGAGCGCTGGACGCTGACCGGTCCCGAGCCGTACGCGGTGCCCCTGCCCCTCGCCCAGCCCGAGGAGGCCGACAGCGAGGTGCTGCCGCTCACCGACGGGCGGGTCCTGATCCACCGGCGGGTCGCGGAGCGGCGCGCCTTCGCGCTGTTGTACCCGACGGGCGGCGGCGAAGCGGGCGCCGGGCCCCGGACCGGGGAGCTGCAGCTCGGCGCGATCCCGGCGGTCGACGGCGTACGGGTCACCCTGCTGCCCCCCTCCCCCGACGGGCACGGGGCCTTCGCCCTGGCCGTGGGGGCCGCCTCGACCACGGTGTGGCAGGTGGCCGGGGTCCCCTTCGGGCCGGAGCGGGTCGCCCGGATCCCGGGGCGCTGTTCGGGCGGGGTCTGGCTGGACCACACGGGCCGGCTGCTGGCCCTGGACCGCGAACTGGACGGCCCCGACGGGCCGGTCACCAAGGCGGTGGCCGTGGACCTGCGGCGGGCCGGGGAGGTGTCGCCGCTGCTCCAGATCGCGGAGGCCAGCAACGACCGGCTGCTGCTGGCCGACCCCGACAGCGGGCTGCTGCTGATCCGTTCGGACGCGCCCGGCGAACTGCGGCTCGGCTGGGGGGTCCTGGGCAGCGCCCGCCCGGTGCGCTTCCCGGAGTGCCTGCGGGCCGTCGGGGCCACGGCGATGCCGTTCGCGGTGCAGCCGGGGCAGGTGCTGATGCCGGAGAGCTGCGGGGTGGCGCTGCGGGTGGACGAGGCCGGCGACGGTTA
The DNA here is from genome assembly GCF_042880975.1 of Streptomyces sp. NPDC058289. Taxonomy (NCBI): domain Bacteria; kingdom Bacillati; phylum Actinomycetota; class Actinomycetes; order Kitasatosporales; family Streptomycetaceae; genus Streptomyces; species Streptomyces sp. NPDC058289. Next base: position 7,124 of record NZ_JBHVYI010000077.1, on the reverse strand, counting down.
CGGCGGCTCCGTGGCCGGGCTGGCCCTGTGGCGCCCCGCCGACCGGCACGTGTTCCGGCTCGGCGCCCCGGCCGGCTGGCTCGGCGGAACGGGCCGCTGGACCCAGGAGGGCCGCCTGCACCTCCCGTACGCCACCCCCGAAGTCCCCTGCGGCCTCCTGGGCATGACCCTCCCGGTCTCCCCACCGCCACCCATCCGCCTGGACCCCATCCCCCTCCCCCCGACCCCCACCCGCCCGGTCCCCTTGCAACAGGCCCCGCTGGGGTGAGTGACGACGCCGGGCTCGGGGTTCTGCACCCCGGGCGGCGTCTGCGTGCGTGCGTCCGTACCTGTGTATCCGTCAGCCGTCGTGCTTGAGGCCCAGGACTTCCGTCGCCGCGAAGGTTTCGTTCGGGGGGCGGGAGTCGTAGTGGGGGGTGAGGAGTTCGTCGAGTTCCTCGTAGGAGAAGGACTCCTTGGTGGTGTCGAACTTCGCCGCCACCTTCGGGCGTTCCATGACGACCACGATGCCGCCGTGGACGACGAACAGCTGCCCGTTGGCCTTCGCCGAGGCCGGTGAGGCCAGGTAGCCGACCAGCGGGGAGACGTGCTCGGGGGCGAGGGCGTCGAGCTTGCCCTCCTCCGGGACCTGGAAGCCCGCGAAGACGTCCTCCGTCATACGGGTACGGGCGCGCGGGCAGATGGCGTTGGCCGTCACCCCGTACTTGGCGAGGGCCAGGGCGGTGGACGTGGTCAGGCCCACGATGCCGCCCTTGGCCGCCGCGTAGTTGGGCTGGCCGGCCGAGCCGCCGAGGAAGGCCTCGGAGGAGGTGTTGATGATCCGGCCGTAGACCGGGCCGCCGGCCGCCTTGGAGCGTTCGCGCCAGTGCACGGAGGCGAAGTGGGTCGTGTTGAAGTGGCCCTTGAGGTGGACCCGGATGACCGAGTCCCACTCCGACTCCGACATCGAGAAGACCATCCGGTCGCGCAGGATGCCCGCGTTGTTGACCAGGATGTCGAGCTTGCCGAAGCTGTTCACCGCCAGCTCGACCAGCTCGCGCGCCTGCTCGAAGTCGGCCACGTCGCCCAGGTGCGCCACCGCCTGTCCGCCCGCGGCGCGTATCTCCGCCGCGACCTCCTCCGCCGGTGCGGCCGAGGCCTCGCCGGAGCCGTCGCGGCCGGGCTGCCCGAAGTCGTTGACGACCACGCTCGCGCCGAGCCGGGCGAGTTCGATCGCCTCGGACCGGCCGAGGCCGCGGCCGGCCCCGGTGACGATGGCGACGAGTCCCTCAAGTGGCAGTGACATCCGTACGGTTCCTCTCGAAACGGGTCAGAGTTCGATGCAGGTGCGCAGGGCCACGCCCGTACGCATCTGGTCGAGCGCGTCGTTGATCTCGGCGAGCTGCACGCGGTGCGTGATCAGGCCCGCCAGGTCCACCCGGCCGGCCCGCCACAGCGCGATGGTGCGCTCGTAGGAGCGGAGCACGTCGCCGCCGCCGTACATCGACGGCAGGATCTTCTTCTCGTCGAAGAAGAGGGAGAACATGTTGATCGAGTAGTTGTCGTCGAGCGCCCCGGCGCCGACCACGACGACGGAGCCGCCGCGGCGGGTCATGTCGTAGGCGGTCTTGGTGGTCGCGGACTTGCCGACGACCTCGAAGACGTAGTCGAAGCCCTCGCCCGCGGTGATCCGGTTCTTGGCGTCGGCGAACTCCTCCGGGGAGACCGCCTCGGTGGCGCCGAAGCGCAGCGCGGCCTCGCGCCGGGAGGCGACCGGGTCGACGGCGATGATCTGGGCCGCGCCCTGCACCTTGGCGCCCTGGATGACGGAGATGCCGACGCCGCCGCAGCCGATGACGGCGACCGAGGAACCGGCCTCCACCTTGGCGGTGTTGATGGCGGCTCCCAGGCCGGTGGTGACTCCGCAGCCGATGAGGGCGGCGATGTCGAAGGGCACGTCGTCGGGGATGGGTACGGCGCATCCCGCCGGGACCACCATCTCCTCGGCGAAGGTGCCGGTGCCGGCGAAGCCGAAGATGGGGCTGTCGCCGCGCTGGAAGTTGGGGGTGGCGACGTTGCCGAAGGCCTCCAGGCACAGGTGGCCCTGGCCGCGCTTGCAGGAGGGACAGTGCCCGCAGGGCGGGAGCCAGCAGACCAGGACCCGGTCACCGATCTTGTGGCTGGTGACCCCGTCGCCGACGTCGGTGATCACGCCGGAGCCCTCGTGGCCCGGGATGAAGGGGGCGGGCTGCGGGAGGACGCCGCTCATCGCGGAGAGGTCGGAGTGGCACAGGCCGGTGGCCTTGATGCGGATCTTGACCTTGCCGGGGCCGAAGCCCACGGCCTGCATGTCCTCGACGACTTCGAGCTTGTCCTGGCCTATCTCGCTCTGGAGTGCTGCGCGCACGGTGCGGCTCCTTCTGTGGGTATGCGGCTGCGGGGTTTCGCGTGCTTCGGCTGCCGGATCCGCTCAGCCGTGTTCGACGACGGTGTCGGCGAGGACCGGGGCGTCGTCCCGGTCGGCGGCGCTCACCGTGACGAGGACGCGGCCGGGCTCCTGCCACATCCGGATCCGCAGGGTCTCGCCGGGGAAGACGATCCCGGCGAAGCGGGTGCGGTAAGCGCGGACGCGGGACACGTCGCCGTCCAGGACGGTGTCGACCACGGCCTTCAGGGTCATCCCGTACGAGCACAGGCCGTGCAGGATCGGCTGGTCGAAGCCGGCCATCTTGGCGAACTCGGGGTCCGCGTGGAGCGGGTTCCAGTCTCCGGAGAGGCGGTACAGCAGCGCCTGCTCCTCTCGGATCTTGCGCTCCTCCACCCGGTCGGGCGCCCGCTCGGGCTGCTCGGCCTTGACGGAGGGGCCGCGGTCGCCGCCGAAGCCGCCCTCGCCGCGTACGAAGATCGACGCGTCGGAGGTCCACAGCGGCCCGTCGGCGTCCGCGACCTCGGTGCGCAGGACGATCACCGCCGCCTTGCCCTTGTCGTACACCGCGGCGACCTTGGCCGTGGAGGCGGCCTGCCCCTTGACCGGGATGGGTCGGTGCAGCTCGATGGACTGGCTGCCGTGCAGCACGTTGGCGAGGTTGACCTCGATGCCGGGGGCGGCGAGGCCGCCCATCATGGCCATGCCGGAGCCGGCGACCGTCGCGAAGCTGGGGAGCACGTGGAGCTTGGACTCCAGGGTGTACCGCAGCTCGTCCGGGTCGGTGGCTGCCCCGGGGTTGTTCGGGGAGGTCCCCGCGCCGAGTCCGAGGTGGTAGAGCTGGATGTCCTTGTGGTCCCAGGCGATGTTCCCCTGGCGGGGTTCGGCGGCGAGGGCCTTGGCGGCATCGATCGGCATGGGCGTGCTGCTCCCTGTGTTGGAAACACCGTCTTTGAGGCACCTGCTGTGAAGCACCGGCTGTGGAAGCGCGGTGCCTTGGAAGACCTCGGCGCGGCCGTCCGCACCGTCGGCCGCACCGAGGTCGTATGCGGGACCCGGCACTCTAGAACGCGTTCTAGGTTGCCCGGTGAAGGAATGTATAACGCACGCCCCAGCACTTGGGAAGACTCCTGACTATCTGTCAGACTCACTTCTCCCGCGGCGCGTTGCGCGGGTACGGGATGCTTCGCCCCTACCCTGGCCGGGTGGATGAGATGCCCGTTCCCCAGCGCCCCGCCCGATCCCTGCGGGTGCTCCTGGACCCGCCGAACCCGGCCCTGGCGGTCCTCCTCGGCCTCCAGCCGGACATCGAGGTCGTGGCTTCGCCGCTGGCCCGCCCGGCGGTGGCGCTGACGGAGTCGGTGGACCGCGTCCCCGCGCTCCTGGCGGAGGATCCGGAATGCCGGATCCTGGTGTTGACGGGCTCCGCCCATCCGGGTCTGCCGGAGGCCGCCCTCGCCGCCGGTGCGGCCGGCCTGGTCCTGCGGGACGGCCCGGTCGAGGACCTCGCGGACGGCATCCGCCGCGCCTCCCGGGGGGAGTCGGTGGTCGACCCGGCGCTGGAGGCCCCGCGCGCGCCGTAGGCCACGTAGGACCCGGAGGCCACGTAGACCCCTCAGGTCCCGTGAACCGCACCGGACATGCGCCCGCCCCGCGGATCCTTCCGGAGGATCCGCGGGGCGGGCGTGGTGTGCGGTGGCGGCTCAGCCGGGGGCGGCGGCCGTCCAGTCGTCGACCGTCTGCGACGGATCCAGGGCTACGGGCAGCCTCTCCAGCCCGCGGAAGGCCGGGAAGGGCCCCTTGAGCCACTCCTCGTGGCCCGGCTCCGGGGTCGCCAGGACCATCTCGGGGAACCGGTCGAGCAGGGCCGTCAGCGCGGTCTCCAGCTCCATGCGGGCGAGCGGCGCGCCGAGGCAGTAGTGGGGTCCGTGACCGAAGCCGAGGTGGGTGCTCTGCAGCCCCTTGCGCGTCACGTCCAGGGTGTCCGGTTCCGCGAACTTCTCCGGGTCGCGGTTCGCGGAGGAGATCGCGATCTGGACCAGGGAGCCCTGCGGGATGGCCACTCCCCCGATCTCCACGTCCTCCAGGGCGTAGCGGAACGTGGAGGTCTCCACGGAGCACTCGAACCGGACGAGCTCCTCGATCGCCTGGGGCAGCAGCCCCCGGTCCTCCCGTACGAGCGCCAACTGGGCGGGGTGGGACAACAGGGAGAAGACCGCGTTGCCGATCTGATAGGTCGTGGTCTTGTGGCCCGCGAAGAGCAGGACCCACATCATCGAGACGAGTTCGTCGTCGGTCAGGGCCCCTTCCTCGTGCTGCGTCTGGATCAGCACGGTGAGGAAGTCGTCGGCGGGTTCCGCGCGCTTACGGGTGACCAGACCCGTGAAGTAGTTCCGCAGCCAGTGCTCCGCCGCGGCCAGGTCGTCGGACAGGTCCTTGCTGAACCGGGAGCGCGTCACCTGCCCGAACCACTTCAGGACGTCGGTGCGCTCGTCCCCGACGATGCCGAGCAGTTCACAGATGACCATGACGGGGAGCGGCAGGGCGAAGGCGGCCATCAGGTCGACGGGGGCGGCCGTCGGGCACTTGGCGAGCAGTTCGTCGGCGAGCTGCTCGATGCGCGGGCGCAGCAGCTTGACGTGGCGCGGGGTGAAGGCCTCGTGGGCGATGTGCCGCAGCCGGGTGTGCCGAGGGGGGTCGGCGAAGATCAGGTTGTCGTCGAGGGCGTCGCAGGTGTCCCCGAAGACCGCGTGGTAGATGTCGATGCCCTCGTGCATGTCCTTGCCGATGCGCGGATCGGACAGCGCGAGCCGGGCGTCCTCGTACCGAGTGATGAGATACGTGTCCACCCCGTGGCGCGTGGTCAGCTTGCAGACGGGGGCCTGCTCGCGCAGCGATCGGTAGACCGGATAGGGGCACGTACGGTACTCCGGCGTGCCCATGGACACGGCCGCCACGGCTTCGGCTACGGGGAGGCCGACGGGAAGGCCGTCACTCACTTCCACTGCGGGTTCGGTCGTCACGGGCTCAGACCTCTCGTGGGGGCTCGACTGTCCAGCCACCTCACTCCCTCCACCCATGGCCCGAAAAACGCCGAAAAACCCTGATTACCCCGTTCGGGCCCGAAACTACGCCCGCCTGAGCGGATCGGCCCGGTCCCCGACCTGTCCCGCGACCGCCCGCGCGGCACCGCCATAAGGTCCCCCCATGCCGGACATCGCAGACATCACCCCGCCGGACGACGGCAGCCGCAGCAGGATCGACGTCCACCACCATTTCTGTGCCCCGGAGTGGCTGGAGTGGGCCGAAGGCCAGGGCCTGGCGAACCGGAAGGCCCTTCCGCCATGGGCGCGCTGGGATGCCGCGGCGGCCCTGGACCTGATGGACCGGGCAGGGATCGCCACCGCCGTGCTCAAGCCGATGCTGCCCGCGCGCTACGCCACGTCCGCGCAGCTGCGCGAGGCCACGTCCATCACGCTGCGGGCGGCCGCCGAGGTGACGGACGCGCACCCCGGCCGCTTCGCGTTCCACGCCCCGCTCTTCCTCGACGACCCGGAGGTCGCGCGCTGGGCGCTGCGGCGCGGGCTCGACGAGCTGGGGGCGGTGGGGGTGAACGTGACGGCGAACTACGGGGGCGTCTACCTCGGCGACCCCTCCTACGACCCGCTCTTCGCGGAACTCGACGAACGATCCGCCGTCGTGGACACCCATCCGCACAACCTGCCGCTCCCCGGCGGGGGTGCGGGCCGCGGGCCGGGACCGGGCACGGAGCCCGGCGCAGGCCCCGGACAGGGGTCGAAGCCCGGGCCCGGCGCGGGCGGCGGGCCCGGGGCGGTGGCTGTTCCGGGGATCCCGAACTTCCTCTGCGACTTCCTGCTGGACACGACACGAGCCGCGCTGAACATGATCCACAAGGGCACGCTGGACCGGTTCCCGAACCTGTCGGTGATCCTGCCGCACGCGGGCGGCTTCCTCCCGCACATCGCCACCCGGGTACAGGCCTTCGCGGGGGCGTTCACCCCGCCCGTCGAACCGGCGATGGTCCGCGACCACCTGCTCCGCTTCTACTACGACACGGCCGGGCCCATGTCCCCGGCGGGCACCCTTCTGGCGATGGCGGCCCCCGACCGCATCCTCTTCGGCAGCGACTGGCCGGCGTGCCCCGCGGAGATGGTCACGGACATCGCCCTGCCGGCGCTGGCGGGTGACCCCGTGTTGACGCCGGCGCACCATCGGGCGATCAATCGGGACAACGCGGTGCGCTTGATGCCGAGCTTGGCCGGCTTTAGCCCGGCCTTGGCCCCCTTGAGTCCGGCGCCGGCCCGCGTCTGAGGCAGCCGGCCCAGCCTCGCCGCCGCACCTTGCCCTGGCCGCTGCGCGGGGCGGAGTTCCCCTACCCGCCCTTCCACCGTTCCCAGGGCTCGGCCCTGACCCGGTCCTCAAACGCCGGACGGGCTGAAGGGTCCCGGGCTGCGCCCGGACCCCGGTCCTCAAACGCCGGACGGCTGAAAAGACCAAACCCAGGCCGGGGCCTAATGTTCGCCCGGGCCAGGGCTGAATGTCTGCCCAGGCCGGGGCTGCTCGCACGGCCGGGGTCGGGAAAACGGCGGGTCGGGGACGGGGGCGGGGTGGGGTGTTGGCCGGGACGTAAAGCGTGATTTGTGGCGCGAGAACACCCCGCACCCTGTCCACGTAGGACACAGGGCGCCTAAATCATGCC
>NZ_JBHVYI010000076.1:7577-42517 GCF_042880975.1 Streptomyces sp. NPDC058289 | reverse complement strand
CGCCTCACCAGCGAGAACACCATCTCCTGGCGCGACCCGAAGAAGACCACAGAACATGTGATTCCGGGATGAAACATCGGACGAAAACGACCTCTGAGCTTGTGGTGCTGGGCGGCCGGAGGTGTCGACGCGACGATGTGCCGAGAACGCGCACACTCCCATAGCATGATCCGCATCGCGATGATCTCGGACCTCTCGAAACGAGCAACCAACGAAACACCCATAACCTGGCACCGCCCATGAACTATCCGGTTTTCAACTGGAACGTCTTCTTTTCTGCTGCGTGGGCAGTCGGACCGGGTGCCTACGGCGATTCGGTAGCAAGGGCGTGTGGGCGTGGTGAGCGACTCGTGTGATCTGATCATGAGACTCTTTGGTTGGCGTAATAGGAGCACATTGCGTCCGATGGCCGAGCCCCCCTTGGTTCAAGCGATGGCCCTGTACAAGGCAGGTCGCTATGCCGAGGCCGAGGCAGAGGCCCGTTCCGTGGCCGCAGCACGGTCCGGTTCGCGTGACGACACCTATGGGCCGCTGGCGTTGGGCCTCGCCGCCCTCGCGGCGGGAGCCCAAGGGCGCCATGCCGATGCCGTCTCTACATACGACGCGCTGGTGCCTGTCTTCAGAGGGGTCTTCGGCACCGAGCACCCACAGACCCTGAAATTGCGTTCGGACCGCGCCCAAGTGCTGAGCGTGCTCGGCCGGCACGGAGAGTGCGAGGCGGAGTGCGCGGCAGTTGCTCAACTTGCAGCCCGCGGTACTGGGCCGGACATGCAGTTCATAGCTGCGGCTGCCTGGAACGGACGGATCTACGCCCTTTCCGAATTGGGCCGTCATACCGAGGCTGAGACGCTGGCACGTCAGGCACTGGCTGCCCACCGTGAACCGGACTCGTTCTGGCTGGTCCTGTGTCTGGGCCTGGCTCGCAGCTTGAGTGGTCAGGGCCGCCACGCGGAAGCTCTCGCAGAGGCAGAGCGGGCCGACGTGCTACGTGGCAGCTTGCCTCCGGAACACTGCCGTGCGGAGACCGGAGCTGTCGAACTGGCCGCGGCCACGGCTCTCCTCGGGCTGGGCCGCGCCCCCGAGGCTCAGCTGCGGGCCACAGCCGCGTACGAAGCTTGCCTGGCCGTCTTCGGCCCAAATCACTACCGCACCGGAAGGTCTCTTGCCCTGCTTGACCGCATCACTGGTTCTTGAGTAGCTGATCCAAACGTGCCCGCAGTGGGTCGGGCCCATGATGGCAATCGGGTTGAATAGTCGGGAACGGATCGTATGGACGGCTCCCTTGCCGCCACCGGGGTCGGCTGGGGCGCCGTGCGTTTCGCGACCGGTGACGGAACATAAATGTGACCCGCCCGGGGCCGACGTGCGAAGGAGGACCCGGGCAGGCTCCACGTTAGGCCCTGCCAGCACCGGAAGCGCGGGCAGTGCGGCCGCGCGGGTAACAGTGCTGGCTATGAAAGGCTGGTTGGGTAGCCGGGCCTTCTTCGCCGTCTTGCTCGTGGGTGTTGAGCGACGCTGAAGATGGCTCTGACCGCGGTTGCGTGAATCCCCAGGTCACAGGGCGAATGCAGGAACGTTCACTCGGGGCAGCTCTGGATCATGGGGGCTTGCTCGATCGCAGATGTGCTGTTTCCCGGGACCGGTGTCCGAGTCGGCGCTGTCAAGGAGTTCTCGGGGGAACTCGTGGTGGAAGCGGTCTGTGCCGGCCCGCCCGGTCGCTGCCCCGGCTGCGGGGCTGTCGCCAGGCGGGTCCACAGTTCGTATCACCGCTGGCTTGCCGAACGGCCGTTGGGACAGAGCCAGGTCGTGGTCCGGCTCAGGGCCCGCAGGTTCTTCTGCGACCGGAAGTCCTGTCCGCGTCTGACCTTCGCTGAGCAGGTCGCAGGGCTCACCGAACGGCACGGGCGCCTGACCCTGGCGATGAAGGAGCGCCTACGCGCGGTCGCCGTGGAGCTTGGGGGCCGGCCGGGGACCCGGCTTTGCCGAAAGATGCAGCTGCGGGCCGGCCGGACTCTTCTGCTGAAGCTGCTCCAGGCCCCGCCCGTCCCCGACCGGGCACCGAGGGTGCTGGGAGTGGACGACTTCGCTCTTCGACGCCGGACTCGGTACGCGACGGTACTCATCGACGTCGAGGCCAGCCGTGTAGTAGATGTACTGCCTGACCGGACGGCCGAGACGCTTGCTGCCTGGCTGACCGAGCATCCAGGCGCCGAGGTGATCTGCCGGGACCGGGCCAGCGGCTACAGCAAGGCGATCCGGCAGGCCGCACCCCAAGCTCTCGAAGTCGCCGATCGCTGGCATCTGCTGCAGAACCTCTCGAACGCCCTGGAGCGAACCTGCCACCAGCACCGTTCCTGCCTGCGCAAACACGCAGAACGCGAGGCAAAACCAAGCACACCCGTCCTAAGGGCTGTCCCGCAATGACCGCTCATAGCTCCGGGAACGGCAGGGTGTCGTCCATCACCTGCAACAACTTCCGAGCAGGCGTCGCCTCCTCTGGCCGTACGGAGGAGGCGACGCCTTCGATGACTGACCGGCCTGCGTGCACGGCTGTCCTTGCGGCTGCCTCCCAGCCGGTTTGCTGCCGGTAGCTCGCGTCGTGCTTGCGGTCCTGGGTCGCCGCAGCGGCGGAGTGCCACTGGTCGGTCTGGCAGATACCTCCCAGCAGGTCTAGCAACTCGGCCTTGCAGGCCACGTGCGGGGACCCGGCCAGTTCGAGAAGGAACGGGACCGTGGGAGCTGTCGCCTCGCCGACGACGAACCCCAGCGCGCAGATGGCATCGCCCAGGTCGTCGATGGCGAGGCGGGCCGTGGCTTCATCCCCATATGCGATCCGGGACAGTAGAGGGGGAATACCGCCAGCCGCAGCCCCTGTCGCATCGCGCAGTTCTCCCCAGCGGACCGCGGAGACGTTCCTCAACAGACTTCCCACGCCCTGCTCCTCATCAGATCCTCGTGCCGGCCCCGGCGGTGCCTTAAGCATGGTGCAGCTATGGGTGAGGCCCCGGCCAGGCGGCCTGTGACCGGGCGGTGCAACAAGGCCCCGGCTTGGCGCCATGATCTTGCTGTGACTGGAGTGATCACGGCGTCGGCCCCGTCCTGGATAGCCCCGTTCACTGGGCTGAGCCCTCGCTGCTTCGGCAAGCTGGTGACCGCGCTGCGCCGCGAGGGGGCCGATTAGGTGCGGCGGGGTCGGCCGTGGGGGCTGCCGCTGCAGGATCGGGTGCTGCTGGTCACGGCGTACTGGCGCACGAACTTGACGCTGCGCCAGCTTGTCCCGCTCTTCGGGGTATCGAAGTCCGCGGCCGACCGCGCCATTAGACACCTCGGCCCCCTGCTCGCGCTCCGGCCGCGCAAGCGGTTCCGCAAGGACACTGTGCTCATCGCGGACGGCACCCTGGTGCCCACCCGGGACCACACGGTGGCGGAGCAGTCCAAGAACTATCGGTACTCGACCAACCACCAGGTCGTGATCGACGCCGACACCCGCCTGGTGGTCGTGGTGGGCCGGCCACTCGCCGGGAACCGCAACGACTGCAAGGCCTGGGAGGAATCCGGTGCCAAAGCCGCCGTCGGCAGGACCATGACGATCGCCGACGGCGGCTATCCCGGCACCGGGCTCGTCATGCCCCATCGCCGGCGCAAGGGCGAAGAGTTGCCCGACTGGAAACAGGAACACAACAAGTCCCACAAGCAGGTCCGTGCCCGCGTTGAGCACGTCTTCGCCCGGATGAAGACCTGGAAGATCCTCCGCGACTGCCGCCTCAAGGGCGACGGCGTTCACCACGCCGTGCTCGGCATCGCCCGGATGCACAACCTCGCACTCGCCGGATAGACGAGCGGCGCACGACGGCCGGCCATGCCCGAGGCGACCCGGAGACCATTTGCGGTACAGCCCTTAAGCACCGTCGGCGAGGACACCTTCCTGACCCTCGATCTCACCCCCATCCCCCTGCCCGCTTCCTTGGCCAACCTGTTGGCCGACTTCAGGGACATGCCGGCGCCGACCAACTGGGCGGCCAACTCCTCCCAGGACTGGCTGTTCCCCGGAGACCTCCCAGGACAGCACCTCTCCGCCACCGTCCTCGGCCGCCGTCTGGCCGCCCTCCACATCCCCAATCGGCCCGCCCGCGCAACCGCCCTCATCGCCCTCGCCCAGGACCTGCCCTCAGCAGTCCTCGGACCGATGCTCGGCCTCCACCCCGTCACCGCCGCCCTCTGGCGACGACACGCCTCCACCGACTGGACCGCCTACCTCGAACCCCGTCTGACCGCCCCGCCACCCTGACCACCGGTCGAAGCCGCGTCATACGGCGGGTCTGGGAGGTGCCGCTTGCGGCGACCCCGGGGGAAGCTGCATTTTTTGAGCATGTTCAAATACGTTGAGGTGTGGCCGCGGGCCGGACATCCAATCTCTGGGGAGAGGTCTGCGGACATGCGTAGATGGCAGGCGACGGCTCTCGCGGTAACTGGGGTAGTTCTCACCGCATCTTGCGGATACGGCGCAGCCATCCACGCGGCGGAGATTCCGCAGGAGCAGCTGGTAGGGACGTGGACTAGCCCAGCAGGGACGTCCCTGACCTTCTCGGAGGAACACACCTTCACTGGATCGGGATTCGACAAGGTCAAGGCGATGGCTGACTGCGCCCATCCCGAGAAGCTGTCCAATGGCCGCTGGGCCTTCTACGGCAGCCCCAAAGCCGACGGCCTCATCGCCCCCGACGAGACCGCCACACGTGGCCATGACCTTCGGCTGTCATTTGCCGAGGATCCGACGTGCACGGTGTGGGTCTACCTCTACGGGGACTTCGGAGATACAGAGGACCCGAGCATGTGTCCTGCAGAGGACCCGGACGCGGGGTGTCCTCCTGACGGCTACATGAAGCGGAGTGAGGCCGGCCCCCGCTCCTGACACCTAGCGACACCCGAAGCACTCGCGCTCCTGCCGGGCCACAACCGCGGCAACAAACAGGCCGCCCGGACCCCTCGACCGCCGGGGCCAGACAGGGATACCGCACGATTTGAATGTCGCTCCCCGCCAGCTGGTGGCTAGGCCTGGAGTGCGGCGCGACGTGAAGCGTACGCAAACGACCAGGTCTCTCCGCTGACGCTAATCGCGGTCACGGCGAAGTCGAACAGGTCGAAGGCGGACAAGGACCCGGCGCAGTGGCTGCCGCCGGCCGGGGGCTACCACTGCGAGTACACCGCGCAGTGGCCCGCGACGAAGCTGCGCTGGAACCTGGCCGCCGACGGCGCCGAGCGCCAGGCCCTCCTCGGACTCGCCGAGGACTGCCCGACTACCACCGTCGTCTACGAGCCCGCCGCACAGTAGTAGACGACGCACCCGGCTCACCCCTTCGGGCATCTGCGTCGGACCGAGCCGAAGCTCACCTCGCCGACGGCCCTACGCGCGTCCTCGGGCTGCTCGGATTCTTCAAGCAGCCCGAGGACGGCAAGACGGTCTACACCGATGACACGAGTGAGGGCGACCGTCACCTAAGGGCTTGCAGATCATCAAGGTGTTGCTTCCCGACCTGGGTCTCGTTGGTCTGGTATGCGTATCCCGGACGAGACCCGTGACCAACTCTCCTCGAAGTTCCTGGTGTTGTTCCCGCATCTGGACGAGCGGCAGCGACGGCTGTTGATGGGGGCCGAGGCCAGGCTTCTGGGGCATGGTGGAATCCGCGCTGTCGCTCGTGCGGCTCAGGTCAGTGAGACGACGGTCCGCGATGGCGTGTTCGAGCTGGAATCCGGCGACGAGCCGTAGGGGCGGGTCCGGCGAGCAGCCGCTTCCCAACTCGCTTTCGAGTGAGCGCTGGGCACTCAACGTGACCAGCGTCGCATGCTGGGCAACCTGTGGGCGTACCGCAGACGATGTTCTAGGAGAGTCCAGTGACCTCCTCCACAGCCGCAAGATCTCCCGCCCTGCCACGCCCCGCCGGTAACAGGGCGAGAGCAGCACTCGCCCGACGGCGTACTCTGCGAAGCCCCGCCCGCACCCCGACCTCATCGCCTGCTGCGGGCCGACACGGAAACCTTGGATCACACGCTGGTCCGGTCGCCGGCATCCGCATCCCCTGGCTGCGCACGAGACCCTCATGCACCACAGGCCCACCGGCCTCTTCTAGTCGGTGTCCGTGGCCGCCAGGACGGCGAGGCGGAGGCCGTCCGGGGAGAGGGCCGCGATGCCGTAGTCGTCGCCGTCTTGGTGGAAGAACTCGGAGTCGGTCTGGAAGTGGAACCAGGTGTACTGCTCGGCTTCCCGCTCCACCTCCGCCGCGCTCGTGTGGAACGGGAGGCCGCACAGGCCCGCCAGGGAACGCCATGCCTGCAGCCGGCCCCAGGCCCCGTACCTGCCGGACCGTCCCATGGAAGCGGTGGCGAAGAGCAGGGACCAGATGTCCCCCACGGGGCGGGCGGCTATCTCGTAGCGGCCGTCGGGGCCCAGATCCGCGACGCAGTCCATTGGCAGGGTGGGGAGCAGGGCGGGCACCTGGGCGGGGATGATGGGCCGGTCGGCCCGGAAGACCCACGCCGCGGCGTAACCCCAGTTCCTTTCCGCGGCGGTGACGATGAGGTTGTGCTCGTCCACGGTCACGGAGTTCAGCAGCGGTGACTTCCCGGTCGGCCGGGGGGTCGGCGGATCCAGCCGGCCGTGCGTGGGCAGGCCGGTCTTCACACCGCTGGCCGAGCCGTTCACGGAATGGCGCGTGAAGTCGGGTTCGGTCTCCAGGGCGCGGCGGCGGTCGGGAAGCCAGTCCAGGGGAGGCAGCCAGCCGGGGCGCAGGGCCGGGAACTCGTCCGGGTCCACCCCGCGCAACAGCAACTCGTGGAACAGACAGGTCCGCAGCTCGCGGAGCCGGTCACCCTCAGGGATGTCGGTGAACACCGTCCGGGCGAGGACCGCGGGCGACTGGTGCTGGGCGAGCATCGTCGCCATGAGCGGCAGTTCGAGTCCCATGGATCCGCCGGCGGCTTCCTGTTCGCCGAGCAGCCGGAGCAGCAGCTCGACGCTGTCGCGGCCCGGGGTCGTGGTGAGGATCCGCCGGAGGTAGGCGAGGTCGGTTCTGTGAATCCGGGCGGCCCGAGCGGCGGCCGCGTAGCGGCTGGTGAGGTGCGACCCCAGTCCCTGCAGATGGGCGATGTCGCCGGCCAGGGCGTACTGGCGGGCCTCATCACGTGAGATGTACTCAGGTTCGCTGTCGGTCGTCAGGTCGTTCGCTTCGTCGCTCACGGTGCGCCAGCCTAAAGCGTCACCTACAGAAGTACCGGCGCACCGGAACCGGCGGCGGCGGAGTTGCTTCGGGTGGGTACACGCGTCTCCAGACGAGAACGAACAGACAAGAGCGGATGCCGCCGCCGTCCACAGGACCCTGGACCATGAACCAGATCGAGGCCAGGACGACGGTGACCGCTCTGCCTGCCTTGTCCCAGCGGGCCATGAACGCCAGCGCCGCCCCGACGGGCGGCACGATCAACGTCGCTGCGACCACGGCGGGAACCGCCAGCAGGGGATGCCCCGGCGCCCGGCGTCGTGCGAGATGCCGTCCCCCCGCTGCAGGCTGGCCAAGGCGGGCGCCTGCTCGCAGCGGTCTCCTCAGGCCCCAAGCCCGTGCAGGACGACGCAAAGCCGCCCTCACCACCCGTGGTCACGGTCACGGTCACCGCAACGCCCCCGCCGTCGCCCGCGGTTTCTGCCCCGACCCTGGCGCCGTCCCCGTCGCCGTCCCCTTCCGCCGCTGCGCCGTCGGCTGGCGCGCCGAGCGCGCCAGCGCCTGCTGAGCGGCCGCCGGTGCGAAAGGCGCCCTCGGGCGATGACGGCAAGGCGGCGAGCCCGCCCGATGCTCCTGTCTCCGGCTCGACCTCGGACGGCGGGACTTCCGGGAGCTCAGGTTCCGGCGGCGGGGGTGGCGGCGGTGTCTCCTACCGGAACTGCACGGCTGTCCGGGAGGCTGGTGCCGCGCCGATCCGGCGTGGCGATGCCGGGTACGGCTCGCACCTCGACCGGGACGGCGACGGCGTGGCCTGCGAGTGACAACGGCAGCCCCGGGACACCCCCTGTCCCGGGGCCGTGCCATGGTCTGACGAACCGGCCTGGTATCACTTTTGCCGGTATTCCATGGTGTGCCCTGCACGCCTGCGGCTGCTGGGAGCATGGGTGGGTAGGTGAGATGTCTTGCCCGTGCCCAGCATCAGGAGCAGACGATGGAACCGACGACACGATCCCGTCCCCCAGCGGACCTGCTCGCGTTGAAGGTTGTCTTCTGCGCCTTTTGCCAGGCCACTGAGCTCACAGGGGAAGCGCGAACTCTCAGCGCTGAGGGGAAGGTCCTGTCGGCGACCTGGCATACCCGCGCTTGCCCGCACCACGTGGCCGATCTCATCCTCGCCGAGGACAACTGACCGACGACACTGCTCCGGAAAACCGCGCGCCGCGCGCTGACCGCCCGGGCTACCGGCGGGTTCCAGGCGTCGGCCGTGCAGCCAGCCGCCGCGGCTCCCGTGTGACCGGCTCTGTCCCCGTCGAAGAGGGCCGGCCTCGTCACCGGCCTGACCGACGCGACGCCCGCGGTCGTGACTCACGGCCGATCCCGGCGCACATGTCCGCGTGCTCGCTGCCGAGAGCGCAGCCCGAGCGCTGTACCTGGCCCGAGGGGGCCGGGCCCTGGCCCTTCGTCCTACCGTGGTAGTCATCTCCCATGAGCCAGTTCCGCGACTTCAACCTCAAGCTGCTCGTCATCGAGGAGCTCATGTACGGCCCCGAGCCGCTCCTCCCGGTCTACGACCTGCCCGCGCGGCTGGCCGAGCAGGGGATCGGCGACCCCGCGTCCCACGTCCTGGACAACGGCCTCCATGCGGAGGTGCTGCCGCAGTCCCGGGCCCATTTCGAGGCCCTGGAGATACCGGCCGAGCTGCTCGCCGGCATCGAGGAGCTGTGCTTCGACGCAGGGGCGGACGTCTTCAGGCACTGCGCCCCCGCCTGGGACGGCGAGGACGACCTGTTCGACGTCAGGTCGCTCGACGACCTCGACCTGCTGCCCAGCCTGCGGGAGGTCACGTTCGTGGACGACGGCGTCCTGGCGGTGCCGGACGCGGCGGAGGTCTTCGCCTCCCGAGGCATCGACACGGACTGAGCAAGCGGCTCGGGTACGCGGTTCAGCTCACGAGCGTGCGCTACTTGGGCCGGTTCCTGCTGGACCCGCGGCAGGTGCCGGCGGAGGCGGCGCAGGCCGGTGCGGGTGTCGGGTCCGCAGATGAAGTGGTCGCTGGCCCGGGCGGAGGAGATCGCCGACTTTGGCATCGGCGTCGCCAAGACCGCCGGGCGGCTCGGCGAGGACCGGCCGTTCCCCTCCGGCACAAGCGGCCGTGGTTACCCTCGAGGCGCCGCCAGGTCGGCCAGGAGGTTTTCTGCGAACGTACGGGCCGCCCTCAGGTCGTCCCGGTCCGGCCGGCCCTTGCGTATCCCTCCGACCGGCTTGAACGGCGCCCAGGTGTCCCAGCCGCGGCACGTGAAAGTCCCGACGACCTCGAACCCCTTTTCCTCCAGCAGCCGCACCAAAGGCTTGGTGTACTTCTGGAGCCCTCCGTCCGGAAACCCGCTCGTCGCGAACACGAACGCCTTCCCGGCCGGCTGCTGCGGCATTGCCTCCACCAGCTCGAGCAGACGCGGGTACAGCTTGTTGTTCCGCACCCCCGCCCCGAACCCGACCAGCTCGAACGCCAGAAGATCGCCCATGTCGACCTCATTCGGTGTTACGACGTCCGCCATCAACGCCCGCCCCATCTCATCCGCGACCCGCCGCGTGTTCCCGTGCAACAGGGAGTGGCAGACGATCAGGCTCTTCGTGGTGCTCATGGTGGTTCTCCTCGCATGCTGCTGGTTGTGCGCGCCCGTAGTGGAGACAAGGTCGGGCCGCGTCCTGTGACGCCCTCGGAGTGTGACCTGCGTTACACCGCGAATTCGATGGACTCGAAGACGACACCGTCGGGGTGACGGACGAGGGCGTCAAGGCCGATGGGAACCTGGTTGAGGCCCGAAAGAACCGTGCGCGCCCGTGCGCGGCGAGGAGTACCAACGCGGCCGGATCGCCAGGCCGACGGCGGCGGCTTGGGCGAGAGCGGTCTGCCTCATCGTGGACCGTCCTACGGGTGGGGCAGCCATCCGGCGGTGAAGTCCGCGCTGTCCCGTGCGCGCTGCGCGCGGGATTCGAGGAGCCGGCGGAAGCCGGCCAGTGCGTAGCGTTCCGCGGTGGCCGCTCTGGGGCCGGGGATGCCGGCCACCGTGGCCATGAGCTGCTGGGGCTGGCACTGCCGGCCGGTGACCTGGACCCTCAGGTGCATGCCCTCTGCGCGCCGGTGCAGGTCCAGGAGGTGGGCAGGCCGTCGGCGTCCATGGCCGCGACACCGTGCAGGTCCACCAGGAGGTCTTGTTCGTCCATGGTCACGTGGTCCAGCGCCCGCTGGAGTACCTCGCCTGCATCCTCATCGAGGTCTCCAGCGGCGCTGACCAGGACCGAGCTGCGGCGATGCTGAACGTCCACGTTGATCAATTGTTTGCTCCCGTCACCCGAAGGCTCCGGGCCCGCGGGGCCCCATCCTGGCCCGGCGTCCGGTGGGCCAGGTGCGAGGCGCGCAGAAGCACCGGCCGCGCGGGCCGGATCGGGTGATGGCGAGAGGGAGCTGAACTGTCGGCTCACTACCCGGCAGTCATCAGTCCGGGCGTGGCGGCCCGCCCGGGCCGACGTGCGAAGGAGGACCCGGGCGGGCTCCAACTGCCACCCTGTCAGCACCGGGAGTGCGGGCCTAGCGGCCACGGCGGGCCCAAGCCGGGCAGGGTGCGAGGCTGGTGTGGATCCAGGCGGCTTGGCCGGCCTATGCCCGGGGGTGACGGGCGCCGTGACTGCCTGTTTCTTATCCCCGTGCGCGCAGGTCAGCGGCAGAAGTGGAAGTACAGGGCGAGGTCGACCCGTTCGGAGAACGGTCACGGTAACGGTTCCGCGAACGGAACTCGTGAGGTAAGAACTCTGTCATCAGTCGGCAAACGGCAGGATGTGCGCCATGAGCGACACAACGGCAACCATCTTCACTGCCATAGCGGGCGGACTGTTTGCCCTCGCAGTGGCATACATCGGCTACAGGGCTGGCCGGCGGCAAACCACCGACCAAGCCACCGTCGAACACGGTCAATGGCTACGCGGGCAACGCCAGCAGGCCTACCTGACGTTCGTAGATACCTGGGACGCGACGGTGGACAGCCTTCAGCGCCTGCAGCAATCGTGGGAGCCGCGGGTCCGTGAGTACCAGCGGGACCACCGGCTCGACGACTGGACTGAGGAATCAAGCCGCCTGCTCGCAGCTGCGTGGCGCCCGGTCCGTAGGGATCTCGAACGCGTGGAGTTGTTGGGCCCTCAGAGGATCGACGTCGTGGTACGGGCGTTGGAGGACGCCTTCCGGGAAATGCGGGACGTGATCGCAGCTCAACTGTCGACCGGTGCGACCCGTCCGCACTGGGACGAGTGGAACACGGTGACGATCCGGGCTAACACGGCACGGTTGAACTTCCATGCGGCGGCGATCTTGACGTTGCGGCAGCCGCCGACCCCGGAGGGGGAGAGTGAGGGCATGGAGGAGTAAGCGCCACCGTTGTGGCTGGTGACAGAGTTCCTACCGCCACCCCAACTCCTGGGGCGCGCCGTTGCCAGAGTGACTGGGTTCAAGTTCACCATGGTGAACTTCACCGAGAGATGGCGTTGACGGCCGCGAATGCGCCCGGGGGCCCTGTCCCCCAGGGTAGCGAGAGGCCTCGGACTGGGGATCAGAAACAGGCAGTGAAAGGAGCCGCTCCCGCCCCACTCGACCGGCATCGTTTTCGCCTCGCGGATGGAGGGTGGCGCCGGGCTCGTGGGTTTCTACTCTCTGATTCTGGATCCCGCTGAGTGGGACCTGGCGCCTCGTCTCCGACGAGGCGCGGGGAACAGGGGTGGGGAAGCTTCTGATGGAGCACATGCTGGACCAGGCGCGGAGGGCGGGTTTGGCCGATGTGCGGGTCGTTTCGAACCCGCCGACATCGCAGACCGCGTCGCACAGGGATACCTGTGGCGGTGGGACCCGTGTGTCGTTGCCAAACCGACCGGCGGATTCGCCGCACTCGCGCCCCTGCTCGCCCGGTTCGGCCCGGAATCACGCCTCCAGCTCGCCGGCGACTACTTCGCCGCATCAACCGTGGAAAACAGCCTCGCCTCCGGGGAACGCGCGGCCAGACGGCTCATCCGCTCCCTGCGGCAGCGGCACTGACAGCTGGTACTGGCTGGCCCGGCAGAACACCGCCCCCGGAGCGGCCACCGGCGCCAGAGCCCCCGTCCGGTGGGTGTCCGGTGACCGCGCCCGCCGACCGGTACGTCGACCTGACCGGTGCTCGGTCAGCCGTGTGGTCCAGGGTGGGGGCGGTGGGTTGGTCAGGGTGTCCAGGCGGGGGGTCGTTTTTCGCAGAATGCGAGGGTGCCTTCGGCTGCTGAGTTGGTGTGGAAGATGGGTGTGGTGAGTGGGTCCTGGACGGTGAATGCGGTGTGGTCGTCGAGGCCGCGGGTGGCTTCGACGACGTGCCGGGTGATCCGGGTGGCCTGGGGGGAGTGGGCGCGGATCCGCCCGGCGAGGGTGAGGGCGGCGTCCAGGGCTTTGCCTTCGCCGGTGAGCTGGTTGACGAGTCCGTGGCGGGCTGCGTCCGTGGTCGGCAGCGGGGAGGCGGTCAGGAGCATGTCCATGGCGAGGTGGTGGGGGAGGCGGGAGGGCAGGCGGATGGCCCCTCCTTCTGAGGCGACGAGGCCGCGGGCGACCTCGGGGAGTGCGAAGAACGCGGTGTCGGCGGCGGTGATCAGGTCGCAGGCCAGGACGAGTTCGAAGCCACCCGCCACCGCCGCTCCTTCGACGGCGGCGATGACGGGCTTGGTCCGTCGGGCGCGGGTGAGCCCGCCTAGTCCCCGGTCGGCGACGCGCGGTACTCCCTCGTCGGGGAACGCTTTGAGGTCCATGCCGGAGCAGAAGTGGCCGCCCGCGCCGGTGAGGACACCGACGTCGAGTCCGGGGTCGGTCTCCAGGAGGGTGAGCGCTTGGTCGAGGGCGTCGGCCAGGGCCTGGTTTACGGCGTTGCGGACATGGGGCCGGTTGAGGGTGATCACCAGGACGCCGTCGCACTGCCGGGTCACCACTACCGGTTGGGTGGATTGCGTATTCATCATGTCCTTCCGATCCGCGGGCAGGGGTCAGGGGCAGGGGAGAGTTTCATCGCCGGACGAGGGGCAGGGCGGCGAGGCCGCGTATGACGCGGGCCGGGCGCCAGGGCAGCTCGTCGGCCGGTTTGGCCAGCTCCACGGTGCCCAGACGTTCCAGCAGCAGGGGGAAGGCGACGGCTCCTTCGAGGCGGGCGAGGGCCGCTCCGATGCAGAAGTGGGGTCCGTACCCGAAGGCGAGGTGGTCGTTGGGTGTCCGTCCCACGTCGAGACGGCCGGGGTCGGTGAAGTGCTCCTCGTCCCGGTTGGCGGACCCGATCAGGAGACTGACGATCTCGCCCGCGTCGATGGTCTGCCCGTGCAGGCGGATCGATTCGCCCGCGCACCGGAACGTGGCGTCCCGAACAGGCGAGTCGTAACGCAACAGCTCCTCCACCGCGGTGGCCAGAAGACTGGAACCGGCGTCCTGGCCGGCAAGGCGCGCGGCCTGGTCGGGGTGGCGCAGCAGGGCGAGCATGCCGTTGCCGATCAGGTTCATGGTGGTGTCATGGCCGACGAGCAGCAGGAGGTAGGCGGTGGAGCGCAGTTCCTCCTCACTCATGGCGCCGCTTTCGTCGCCCGCCCGCACCAGGGCGCCCAGCAGGTCCACGCCGCCGCTTTCCTCCCCGGCCCGTTTCCCTACGATCAGAGCGTCGAGCAGCGCATGCAGATCCCGCCCCGCGCGGGCCGGGTCTGCGATGGTGTCGGGGGCGATGGTCGCCATCAAAGTGTCCCGGGTCCCGGGGGTGTCGAGGTGTTCGGGTACGCCGAGGATCGCGCAGATCATCCGGAACGTCAGCGGCGCCGCGAAGTCCGCGATCAGGTCGATGTGCACCTGGTGCTCGACCCTGTCCATAAGCCGGTGCGCTACCTCGGCGATGAAGGGCTCCAGCAGGGCGATCCGGCGAGGCACGAACGCCGAGTTGACCAGGGTCCGCAGCCGGGTGTGGTCCGGTGGGTCGGCGTGGACCAGGTGCCGGTTGAGCCCGGACGGCCCCGGCATATATCCGGGAACCCGGCCGGGGTCCTTGCTCAGACGGGGGTCGCATAGCAGGGCGCGTACGTCCTGGTACCGGGAGATCTGCCACACCGCGGGCCGGCCGGGACGCCGTTCGACGTGGGCGGGAGCGTGACGGCGCAGCCAGGCGAAGTACGGGTAGGGGTCCTGCATCCGGGCCGCCAGCAGGTCGGCGGGCGGACGGGACTTGGCTTCAGCGGGCACATCATCTCCGGCTCGGTGTTGATCGACGACATCACACCAACGAGACCCCGGTATCCACGATGCGGCAGTTCCCAGCTTTCCCGGCGCATCCCACCACCTCAGGGAGGAACACGTGTGAGCCGGGCGCACTGGCCTTCATGGACGTCGAAGGCCAGCACCGCGGCGGGCTCCCTCCCCGGGGGGTGTCATCAACCCCGCGCTGCCGACACCTGGGCTGCGGTCGCCTGCCTGCCGGCGCCCTGAGGGTGACACGGCAGGCGCATCGGCGTGGCCCCGAGCGGGCCGGGGAAAGGCCGTGGGGTGCTGACCCTGCCCGAATACACCCCCGCCCTGTCCGAGCGGTTCGCCGCCGATGGCTACCTGCCCCTGCCCACTCTGCTGCCGTCCGCGGCGCTATCCGTCCGTACGACGAGGCGCGGCGCCTGGCCGCCCTCGCCGTACGGCGGGACTTCGACATGGAGTCCACGGACCGCTCGCCCCGCCACATGACCACGCTCGGCGGCCACATCATCGCCCGCGAGTCCGCCCTCATCCCACGCCTCTACCACGACGAAGCCCTCCTCGCCCTGATCAGCCGGATCACGCACCTGCCCGCGGTCCCGGTCAGGGATCCGCTGGAGCGGCACGTCCTCAACACCCTCCACCAGCCGGGCGACACCCACGGCGCCCACACCGACGACTACCCCCTGGCCCTGGTCCTGTTCATCGAAGCCCCCCACAACCCCGCCCACGGCGGACTCCTCGAATACACCCCCCACACCACCGACCTGACCACCCTCGACACGGACACCGCCCGCCGCGCCCACCACCGGCCAGGCGACGGCTACCTGCTGCGCAGCGACACCACCGCACACCGCGTCACCCCCCTCACCCGTCCCGGCGTGCGCCGTACGGTGGCGAACTTCGCCTACACCACCCCCGACCGGCAGCAGGCCCTCACGCCCTCGGCAGCCCAGCTGTACTGACGCCTGCCCCCTCGGCCGGGGAAGCCGAAGCCGATGGACCCGGCGGGACTTGATCCAGTCAGTCAGTCGGGCCGCCGGGCTGGAGGCCGAGTACGGCCCGCTCCACCCCACACGGTCACCGCCCTGGCCGCATCGGTTCGAGAATCCCAGCTGCGCTCAAGGGCTGATGTTTGAGCGGGGCAGGGTTCGGTCCTGCGGCCGTCGGATTGGATCGGCTGGCTTGGCCGGTGAGCGCCCGAGCATCCTTCGCCCACCACAGGATTCCGACGATTGACCGGCTGGGTGTGGCGTGATCGGCCGCCCGTGAGCAGCGGTCGGGACGGCCGAACGGGTCCGGGGTGACGTGGGCCGCGCCGGTACCGGTTGAGCCCGCCCCGTTCGGGGTTGAACCGGCGTGAGGCCTGGGAGGTTGGCCGCCCCGGGCCTCACCGGGTTCGAATACTGGGTGCCGCTAGCCGGGGTTGACCGCGAAGCGCACGGACCGGACCTCGAGGTCGTCGCGTGCCGGGCTGCCGTGCGCGCGCAGCTTCCACTCCGGGCCCTCGCAGTTGGCGCCGGCGTAGACGACCACGGCGGAGTCCGTGCCGTTGTGCGGGCCGTAGCCGGGCTGTTCGTCGTCGTCGCTGACGGCGTAGAGGTTGACGCACTTGCCGCTGTGCGGGTCGTGCAGGGTGACGTGCTGCTCCTGCCCGTAACCGTCGACGTACTTGTAGTGGAAATAGCCTTCGGCGGCGAGAGCCGAACCGGGCAGCGAAAGGACCAGGGCGAAGGCCGCCAGGGCAGCGGCGGCGGTGGTACGGAGCTTCATGAGGGAGGGGGATCCCTTTCCGGGAAGGCGGGTCGGGCATTGCGGACACGACCCTAGGAGGGCTCCGAACGACGAATCGTTCCTCCGTGATCCCGAGGCGTGGCGCGCTCCGTGCCGCCGGACCCTTTCCGGTCACGGCACCAGCCGGACAGCCAGGCCCGCACCTCGTCCACCGAGCCGGTCTGTGGGACGCCCCGCGGCACGGGCGGATGCCGGACGAGGACCTCGCCGCACTGACAGCGACGGCCCTGCTGTTCGGCGCCGCGCCCGCGCACGCGCACCCCAACGCGAAGGCGAGCGAGGGCAAAGTCGGCCTGTCCGTCTACGGCAAGGGGCTGCGGGCGCACGACGTCGGGCACCCACATGGAAGGCCGCGGGACGGGCGTACGCGCCCGCCTGATCACGTACGACCCGGACGGGTACAGGTCGGCGCTCACGGGGTGGAAGGACGCAACCCCGGTGAGCGCGGCCCTGACCAAGCTCTCCACGGTGGGGTGGAAGTGGAAGGGCGGGAAGCGATTCGGCCATGGCACGAAGCTGTGCGTGGAGTTCAACGTCATGCAGGGGAAGCCGTGCGCGGTGATCCACCGGTAACGGGACACTGCTGCCCTCCTGCCTGTTTCTGGTCCTCGTCCGCGTGCGGCAGATAGGTGGAAGGGCGTGGCGGCGGGGTGAATTCTGCTCGGGCCGTGCACGTGGACCCGTTTGCG
The DNA here is from genome assembly GCF_042880975.1 of Streptomyces sp. NPDC058289. Taxonomy (NCBI): domain Bacteria; kingdom Bacillati; phylum Actinomycetota; class Actinomycetes; order Kitasatosporales; family Streptomycetaceae; genus Streptomyces; species Streptomyces sp. NPDC058289. The sequence goes on along the minus strand of NZ_JBHVYI010000076.1, from coordinate 25,547 downwards.
CCGCGTGACACTCGCCAGCAGGGTTCGGTGATCATTACCGCAGGGTGCGTTCGTCCGGACTCGGCCGTGGTTTGCCGCGGCTGGTAGATGGTTCCGAGCCGGAGGTGGACCACCCGTGGCGGCGAACGGAAACCCCACCGTTAGAAGACGGCGGTTGGGTGCGGAGCTGCGCCGGCTCCGCCTGGCCTGCGGCCTGACGAGTACCAAGGTGGCCGAACGCCTGTTGATCTCGCAGCCCAAGATGAGTCACCTGGAGAACGGCCGCCGTGCCATCAAGCCCCGTGATGTGCGGGACCTGTGCGCCCTCTATGGAGTCACAGACCCGCAGGTCGTGGACGCGTTGATGGAGATGGCCGGGGAAGCGGACCAGCAGGGCTGGTGGGTCGCTTGTGGGGAGGTCCCGTACGCGGTCTACATCGGCCTGGAGACGGAAGCCTCCTCGATCCGCTCCTACGAGCCGCTGGTGATCCCCGGCCTGCTGCAAACCCCCGCCTACGCGGCCGCGGTCACCGCGGAAACGATCCCTCTGGCCACCCCTGAGCAGATCGCCACGCGCCTCGACGTACGGCTGCGCCGACAGCACCGCGCCCACCATCCGGCACGCCCTTTGCGCTTATGGATCGTGCTGGACGAATCGGCACTGCGCCGCATTGTCGGCAGCCCTGAGATCATGCGTGAACAGCTTGAGCACCTGAACCACATCGCCGCGCAGCCGCACATCACCGTGCAGGTCCTCCCGCACGACGTGGGAGCCCACCCGGGCGTCTCGGGACAGTTCTCCATCCTCGACTTTCCCGACACCGCCACGGGGGCGGTGTATCTGGAGCGGTTCACCAGCGACCTCTATCTGGAGAAACGATCCGATGTGCGGCACTACGGCGTCATGTACGACCACCTTCAGGCCCAGGCCCTGAACCCGGACAGCACCCGCCAGTTCATCAGCCGTGCCGCCGAGGAGCTCCTGCCCGCCGCCTCGCCGCCCCGCCGGGGCCTCTCGGAAACGGGCTGGTAGCAGCGGGGCACGACAGCCAGTCATCGACTTCGTCTCGGCGGTGCGTTGGCTGTTCACGGTTCTGCAGCAGATTCGCACGAGGAGCAGTGAACGAAGCCAGGCTGCTCAGTGGTTCTCCCGTGGCCTGGTTGGGTGTGCGTCTGGCTCCTCGGCGAGGCGTAGGTGTGCCGGGCCGTCGCTGATCGAGATGAGGTAGCCGTTGAGGTCGCGGAAGGCGATCATGCGAAAGGCCGGGTCGTGGACGTAGTCGTTGTGCACGTCAGCGTGTTGGCGAATGCGTTCGGCGATGGTGTCGAAGTGGGGCAGGCCGGTGATGGAGACGGTTGCGGTGGCTCCGACCGGCTGGGAGGCGGCGTGCGGGTTCTGCTGCCGGAAGGCGTCCTCGGGCTGCAGGACGAACAGGGTGGTGGTGCCGTGCTGGACGGCGGCCATTCCTTCGGCGGATTCGCGCAGGTGCGGGGGTGTGCGGGTGAATCCGAGCTGTTCGTAGGCGGCGAGGGTGTGGGCGACGTCGGGGACGGCCAGGACGATGTGGGTCGTCGGTGCGGGCATGACGGTGGGTTCCTTGCATCGGCAGGTCGGTCGTGTGGGTGAGGGGCTGCGGGGCCGTGCCTGTACACGAGTGGCCCCTCACCGCCGGTCCACCATCAGCGGACGATCTTGACTCCGAAGCGGCTGCCGAGGGCGAGGCCGAGTGCGGTGTGGAAGTGGGCGTACATTTCCAGACCGCGGGCCGCGGCCAGGGCTCCGAGGTCGGCGATGTCGTTCCAGCCGTACGCGGTCAGGATCTCGCGGGCCGCGGTCTTGGCGTCCTCGTGGTCACCGGCGAGGAACATGGTGTGGTCGCCGCCGCCGAACTCGCCCGGGTTGACGACGGTTTCCTGCTCCTGGGTGACGAAGGTCTTGACGACCATCGTGTCGGGCAGGGCGCGCTGGATCTGTTCGGCGAGGCTGTCGGTGTCGACGGGGTCCAGGCGCGGCATCTCGCCCCACGGGGTGGGCCAGGAGTGCTGGGGGTCGACGGGCTGCTGGTAGATGTACGGGACGGCGTAGTCGATCAGGACCTTGCCCGCGAGCGATGCGGCCGGCAGGGCGGTCAGCGCGGCGACGGCGTTCGTGCCGTCGATCCCGTTGATGATCAGCTCGCCCGCGTCGGCGGCCTCCGCGAACGTGACGAGGGTCAGCTCGGGGTGGACGGCGTGGAAGGCGGCGAAGGGCTCGGTTCCCATCATGTCCGGTTCGGTACGGGCCAGGGTGGCGTCGGGACTGCGGGTGCCGACGATGACCTGGTGGCCGAGGGCGGACAGGCGGGCCGCGTGCTGACGCGCGCCGGCGCCGGTACCGAGAATCGCGATCTTCACACTGTGCTCCAAGGGATGAGAGGAAACGACCACAGGCGGGATGGGCGTAATGACTGCAAAAGCCACACTAGGCATCGTTTAGGACACCTCATGTCCTACAAGCTGCGCCACGGCCGATCCGCAGCGGGCGCGGCAGCCGCCGGTCCGGGGGTGGCACGGATGGCCGTGGGCGGGCGCGCGGCCACGAGGGCTGCCTGAGACTCGGGAGTGAGACGCCCTTTTTTCGTTCTGTTGCAGGAGTGCGCATGCCGTTCGTGCCGTGTATCAGCGTTGCGGACACCGCAGCCAGCGTGGCGTTCTACAAGAGCGTCGGCTTCGATGTCGATTCCTCGAGTGCGACCGCGGGCGATGACCTGCACATGCTGCTGTTCAAGGGCGAGCTGGCCGGGATGCTCTACGGCAATGCCGATCTCAAGGCGTGGCTGCCGGTGCTGCAAGGGCAGCCGATCGGCTTCGCCGGGATGTTCTACCTGTCGGTGAGCGACTTCCAGGGCACCTACGACCTGGCCAGCCGGCACGCGCAGATCGTCAAGGAACCGGTCACCGACAACAACGGGGTCCACGAGTTCTACTTCCGCGACCCCGCTGGCTATGTCATCGGTATCAACGACCGTGCCGCGCTTGAAGCCAGCCACATGGGCAAGTTCGCCTGAACCGACAGCCGGCCGCGCCCGCGGCTCAGGCGGTGGCGTCGAGGGCACGGCGGGCGGCTGCCCGCAGGTGGTCACGGACCGCCTCGTCGGCGTCGAGGGTGTAGTCGGCATCCAGGCCGGCGAGGATCTGGGCGATGGTGGTCAGGCGGTCCCCGGAGCAGTCGACGGTGCAGGTGTTCTCATCGACTGCCCGCACGCGGGTGGCGAGCGCCCAGGTACGGGCACGGAGCGAATCGGCGGATTCCGGCACGGTCGCGATGGCGCGGTAGCGCACCGGCGCACCGGCGATCTTCGAAGCCACATACCCCGCGGGGTCCCCGCCGGGCACAGCCCGGCGTGTGAAGCGCCGGCGGGTAGGGGCAAGCGCGGTGATGCGGTCGAGGCGGTAGATCCGCCAGTCGTCACGATCGTGATCATGCGCGAGGAGATACCACAGCCCACCGGAGGCGACCAGCTGCTGGGGATCGACCCTGCGCCCCGCGGCGGTGCCGGCGCGGGTGGTGTAGTCGAAGGTGACGGTCTCCAGGTCGCGGCACGCCGCAGCCAGCGCGGCCAGGGTAGCGGCGTCGGTACGCGGACCGCGGCGCTCCCACTCGATGCTGCTGGTCGCCTGCTGCAAAGCGGCGACCTTCGACCGCAGGCGTGTCGGCAGCACCTGCTCGAGTTTGGCCAGGGCCCGCAAGGTGGTCTCCTCCATGCCCGCCAGCTGCCCGGCAGCGGTCCGCAGGGCGACGGCGGTGGCCGTGGCCTCCTCATCGTCAAGGATCAGCGGCGGCATCGCAGCGCCGGCCGCGAGCCGGTAGCCCCCTGCATGCCCGGTGGTGCCTTCGACGGGGTACTCCAGCTCACGCAACCGGTCGATGTCGCGGCGGATGGTGCGCGTAGTGACACCGAGCCGCTCGGCGAGCTCGACACCAGACCACTCACGGCGCGTCTGCAGCAGCGACAGCAGGCGGAGTATCCGGGCGGGAAGGTCGGTCGTCATGCCCTCAGCATGACCGGCTTCAAGGACGCCAGGTGTCCTAAAACACTTCTAACGTGAACGCATGAGCAGCACCGCCCCCCTGCTCCCGCCGCCGGGGCATATGGATGGACCCCGCTGAGGCGTCAGAGCGGTTCTCACGGGACACCCTCGTACGGCCCACGCCAACACCGGCACATGACCCAGCCCTCGCACGGCGTCTGCCGTATCCGGCGGCGCACCGGCCACACCCGAACCGCGACGTCCCACAAAGGAGTCCGCCATGCACACTCCCGACCTCAACCCTCAGGCCGCCGTCGGCTCCGTCCCTCCTGACCCCACCCCGCCGGCCCCACGGCACTAGCTGATCTCCGAACGCACCTGACGACTCGAAAGGCACCACCATGAAGATTGCACTCCTGGGAACCGGCTTCGGCCAGGCCCACGCCGCCGTCTACGCCGCGCGCGACGATGTCGAGGTGGTCATGTTCGGCCGCGATCCGGACAAGACGGCCAAAACCGCCGCCCAGTTCGGCGTCCCCGCATCAACCGACCTGGAGGCGGCCTTCACCGACCCTTCCTTCGACCTCGTCGACATCTGCCTGCCGATCCCCCTGCACGCCCCGATGACGCTGCGTGCCCTGGAGGCCGGCAAGCACGTCCTGACCGAGTTGCCGATGGCCGCCAGCGCCGAGGACGCCCGCCGGATCGTGGCCGCCTCCCAGGAGAGCGACCGGCACGTCTTCGTGGACATGTTCGCCGGCTTCCTCCCCGCCAACCGGATCCTGCACGACGCCGTCCGCGAAGGCACCTACGGCCAGCTGAAGGAACTGGCCTACTGGTCAGCGATGGCCCCGCTGTGGCCCGGCGCCAGCCTCGGCCTCAAGTCCCTGCCGATGGAATCCATGCACAGCGACCTCGACTGCATCACCCGCGCCCTGGGAACACCCACAGCCGTCCACGTCACCGCAGCCGAACGGGACGCCGACGCGGCCGCCATCGACGCCACCTTCACCTTCGACCAAGCCATCGCCCGCAGCTCCATCTCCTCACTGCGCCCCATGCCCTACGGAGCCCGCGGCGGCTACACCGCCGCATTCACCGACGCCGTTCTGGAGTCGGCATCCACAATGGGATACGACGGCAAGCCCGCCACCACCCTCACCGAATACACCGCCGACGGCAGCCGCGACATTCCTCTGCCGACCGCCGACCAGTACACCGCCATGATCGACCATGTCCTCGCCGTCCTGCACGGGCACGCCGACAACGAGATCACCCCCGCCAGCGCACTGGACGCCCTAGAGCTCACGCTGCAAGTCGACCAGCAGGTCAACGCCGCGCGTTGACGTCACCCCCGATGGGCCCGTGATTCTCTTCGGCTGCCCCGGCTCCGGCGAACCGGTACCGCAGGCCCAGCCAGGCGCCAGGCGCGGAACGACCCCTGAGACGGCGCAGCCTTCCTCCCCGACGGGCTGATCGAGGCGCAGCTCCCGCTCGACCGCGAACCGTACGAGTGCCTCGTCAAGGCCGTCCTCACCTGGACTGGCAAGAACACGCTCGCCGTACGCGACTACGAGCAGATCGGCCTCCAGCTGACCGGTCACGCCCGCGCGCTCGCCGCCGACGTACGGCGCCGCGCGGACCAGCTCCCGAAGAGCAGCGAGCCCCGGGACGCTCGCCGAAGTCGTCCTGCGCGCGGCGGAAGGCCGGCTGTCCGCGACGCTGGAGGGAACGGTGCACTGAGTCCAGAACCCGGCCCACCTGGTCCGCGCCCTCTACGAACGGCTGGACCGCCTGGAGGTCGCGCTCGCCCCGGAGAGGGTTGCACCGGGAGGGGGCTGCAGAGGTGTCTGGAGGGGTGCACTAGGCGGGGGACCGGAGGTGGGACCCCCCGAATTTGGTGATCTTCTGTTTGCCCAGGTCAGCGGCCATGGGCAAGCCCCCTTCGGAAAACGACACCTCTAATTCGTTAGTAATTAGAGGTTCTGGATCTCTGAGGGGCCCGGGGCGGCGTTGTCCAGCCCAGGGCAGGACGTGTGTGGTCCGGTCGGTGCCGTGGTGACCCCTACGACACCTCCGACCGTGCGAGGTCTTTGTAAAGACTGGTGGCGCTGGGCGCCGGCCGGTCCTCGCACGTTCTGCCCCCACGGGGCTCTCGGGTTCGGGATCCTCGATGGATGAGCTGCCGCACGGTGACGCGTTTCTCCTCACGAGCTCCGAGCTCTGGACACGGCGTGCGCCCGTGCGGCCTTGCGGTGCCGCGCACGGCTGATGAGGTGGCGGGCCTTGGAGCCCTGGAATTAGTGCGCCGTGCGGCCCCGCGTGCTCGTCTTCGAGATCGGCACCGGAGAAGGGGCGGGATCCATGGACGTGTTCTGCGGGATCGACTGGGCGGAGGGGCACCACGACGTCGCGCTCGTCGACGACACCGGCAAGCTGCTGGCCAAGTGCCGGATCAACGACGACCTGGACGGCTACCGGCTACTGCTCGACCTGCTGACGGAACACGGCGACACTGCGGAGACGCCGATCCCGGTCGCCATCGAGACCAGCCGCGGCCTGCTCGTCCCCACGCTGCGGCAAGGGCCTCGGAAGATCTACGCGGTCAACCCGATGGCTGCCTCCCGCTACCGCGACCGGCACGGAGTCAGCCGCAAGAAGTCGGACCCGGGTGACGCCCTGGTCCTGGCGAACATCATCCGCACCGATGCGCTCGTGCACCGCCCGCTGCCCGCCGACACCGACCTGGCCCAGGCAGTGTCCGTTCTGGCCCGCGCACAGCAGGACGCGGTCTGGAACCGGCAGCAGGTCGCCAATCAGCTGCGGTCTCTGCTGAGGGAGTACTTCCCGGCGATGATCGAGGCGTTCAGGGACAAGCCGGGAACCCTGACCCGCCCCGATGCCCGCCGCATCCTGGCCGTTGCGCCCACACCTGCTCTGGCCGCCAAGCTCCAGATGTGGAGGCTGACCGCCATGCTCCGGCGGGCCGGCCGCCGGCGGGGCATCGAAACGGACGCCGAACGAATCCAGCAGCTCTTCCGCGAGGAGGCCCCGCGGCAGCTGCCCCTCGTCGAGGACGCTATGGGCAAGCAGGCACTGGCCCTGCTGCTGCAGCTGGACGCCGCCTGTCAGGCGGTCGATGACCTGGCGCGGGCCACCGAGGAAGCCTTTCGGTCACACCCGGACGCGACGATCATGCTGAGCTTCCCCGGGATCGGTCCCCAGGTCGGTGCCCGCATCCTGGGCGAGATCGGCGACGACCGGACGCGGTTCGCCACGGCTGGAGGGCTGAAGGCGTACGCCGGCTCGGCCCCGATCACGCGGGCCTCTGGCAAACGCCGCTACGTCGGGCGCCGGTTCGTCAAGAACAACCGGCTCAACCACGTCGGCCATCTGTGGGCCTTCGCTTCCCTCAGCGGCTCCACGGGCGCGGACGCCCATTACCGGCGCCGCCGGGCGGGTGGAGACTGGCACATGCAGGCTCTGCGGCACCTGTTCAACCGGATGCTTGGCCAGCTTCATCACTGCTTGCAGACCCGCACTCCCTTCGACGAGGCGGTGGCCTTTCCTCTCGGGGCAGTGCCGCTGTCGACCGCGGCGGTGTCGGACATCTGATCGACTACGCTCCTGGCGGTGACCAGTGAGTACCCGTACGCAGATCGCTTTCTCGGCCAGTTCAGGGAACTGAAGCATGGGAGTCCCGAAGGCCCCTCCTTGATTGCTGCCGTGCGCCGTGAAGGTGACCCGTATGAGGAGGACCTTGTGCGATACCTGCGTGCCGGCAGCGTGATCGCTGCGACTGGATCAGGCGTTTACGACTTCCTCAGCCCGACCAAAGAGCTCATCGATCGTCTTCACCTCCTTACCGACGGTGAATGGTTCTGGCACACCGACCTTGCTCACTACGTCGAGCGGTACCACGTTCCCGTCGATGACCGATTCGTCGCTCATGCACGCCACCGTGGGTGGGTGCCTCCGCAGCTGAGTGACGACCAGCTCGTGCAGATCGCGGATACCTTCTTCCCTGAAGACGAAGTATGAGATGCCGTCCGATGCCCCCACGGCAGCGCCGAACTTGACGGCTTAGCTGCATGAGGTGTCTTCACCCCGCGATAGCCGGGGTGAAGAGGAGCCTGTTCGAGGCCGGGCGGCTGCTCCAAGCCCCGGCCGAAGCCCGCTCGGGCAATGACAGCCGGCCGCCGCCCGGCGCGGTGGCCGCGATGACGATAGGGGCGCGGCCCCCGTCGCGGCCTGGTTGGCCAAGGCCGCGCCCCGTACGTCCGAACATACCGGCGCGCCGAAGGTCACCGGCCAGGGCGGGGAATCAGCCGGTCATGCCGAGCGCGTTCTCGGGGCTGCAGAACGGGCACGCCTCGACGCCCTCGGCGAGGAGCCGTCGGGCCTCATCGCGGCTGATCGCCCGGCCCTCGCCCATGGCGCACTCCCCGACGTGAACGGAGTACGGCTTCGGACCCTCGGCGGTGCGCATCGACTCCACCTTCCAGTCCGGCACGGAAACAGGTGCGGGTACGGGCCGCCGCGGTGCGGGTTGACGCGACGTCGAGCGCCCCGGCGAGGAGGCGGCCAGCTGTGCTTCCAGGGCGCGGATGGTCTGCTCGGTCTGGCGCTGCTGCCAGGCGAGCCAGGCCCGCACGGCCCGCCACTGCTCCAGGCGGGCCTCCAGCTCGCTCACGCTGATCGCGCTCCGGGCCCGGGCTCCCGTACAGCCTCGTCCAGCGCTTTCTCCGCCGTCCGGCGGAGCTCCACCCGGCCCGTGGTGCTCCAGCCCCGCTGCTCCCAGTACGGGTGTGCGCTGATCAGGCAGGACAGCCGGATCAGCTCGCGGCGCAGAACAGCGGTGTGGAGGGCGGGCTGGAGGGCGAGGGCGCGGTAGGTGCGGATCTGCTCTCGCTGGAGGGCGACGAGGTCATCGGGGAACGGGAAGTGCGGCATCCACTTATTCAACCAGAGTTTCGAACATACGTGCGAGTTGAAGTTCTTAGGTGTCGGCTTCGCCCGGAGTGAGGGGTTGTGACTGGTCGCGGTAGCTGTCACCTAGTCGCGCAAAATGTCACTGTCCTGTGTGGCGGCACGTCCGAGGTGCTCGCTGACCCGCCGGCGCCCGGTTGCGCCCTTGTTGCTGTTTCCCGCGCTCGCCGTCTTGGCCTGGGCGTGGGCAGGCCGGGGCGGGCTGGCGTGCTGCGCCCCGGCGCCCGGTTGTGTCTGGGGTGGTCAGTGGGGGCTCAACGCTGGACCTTGGCGGTCTTGGGGGCAACGAGACGGGAGCCAGCCCAGTCGGCGCTGACGCTGATGGAGGAGGTCTGGGGGAGGCCGGCGATGGAGGCGGCTTCGGCGATGTCGGAGGGCTCGACGTACCCATCGCGCCCTGACTTGGGGGTGAGCACCCAGATCACCCCGTTCTCCGCCAGCGGGCCGACCGCGTCGACGAGCGCGTCCACCAGGTCGCCGTTGCCCTCACGCCACCACAGCAGGACCACGTCGACGGTCCTGTCGGCCGCCTCGTCGAGGAGCTCTGATCCGGTGCGCTCCGCTACCGAGGTCTGCACCGCCTCGGCAGAGTCCTCGTCCCACCCCAGTTCCTGGACCACCATGCCCCGTTCGATGCCGAGCCTGTCCGGCACACTCACCGTGTCTGTCATCTGACACTCCCTCGCTTGTCGTGGGCGGTTGTTGGTTCAGCAGAACCGATGGTCGATCCGGCTTTGCTCCGCGCTCTGGCAGGCGTGGCCCGATCATGCGGGCCCACGTCGTGACGATCATCTCGATGCCTGAATGCGCCCATGCTGAAGACGGTGCCGCAGGCCACGAACGAGTGACACGATTCTGTCGGCCGCTGGCCGCCGGGTCGTCCTGGGCCGCCCTCCGCAAGGTGCTACGGGGTGGGCGGTCCGGGGACTCCCACGCTTCGGCGGTGTGGCTGGCGGAACGGATCCTCGGCACGGCACAGAGCCGGGCTGTGCACCGGCATCCGAACAGAGCACGCGGCCCGCTCATATCCGCGAGGCGCCGTCGATGCCGGATCAGGATGCCAATGAACGGCTTCCTGGCCGCCGCTGGCGTCAGGGTGTACTGAAGCGGCGGGTCCAGGGCCTGCTGGCGGCGACTGTGGTCAGCCGGCCCTGCTGGCAGCGGCGCGATGTTGAAGGATTCCAGCAGGTCCGCAGGATCGTGCCCACCTCACCGACGGTGGCCATGTCCCAACTGGCTCCTGGCGCTTTCGCGTCTACGGAGTGGGTGTAGAGGACCGGGGGGTCATGCTGCTTCGGACTAGGCAGTGCCCCTGAGGACGCTGCTGCACAGCTCGCTGAAGTTCAGGACGTGGGCGACTGTGCTCTCGTTGGAATGCTCGAAGACCTCGCCTTGGAAATCCTGCTGGCTGTAGAAGGTCCAGGAGGTGCCGGCCGGGACGTAGGCCGACCTCGCATAGAGCAGGGCGGAGGCGTGGCCGGTCACCTGCAGCTCCTCGGAGATCTCCTCACCCAGGTCCTGGCTGGGGTACAGGGTGAGCTTAGTGAGGTCGGTGGGCCGCTGCTGGTACCGGGGGGTGCCCGGGTCCTTCGGGTCGTAGTCGTCCGAGTCCGGGGTGTTCGCGTAGACGCGGTAATGGCCGTTGTCCCACTCGCTGAGGGGGTAGCTGGCCGGGTCGTAGTCAATGACCGTGGCAGTGAAAGGCATGGGGCTGTCCTCGGGTCGGAGCGGGAGCGGTGATCAACTAGGGGACCCTAGCGGTCCGTTACTCCCTGCAGCAGCGATTCGGAGCAATCCCCTACGACCGGAGGAATCGGTGGGGTCAACCGCGTCGATATCGCCGATCACGGACATCGACCCCATCCGCACCTGCGGGACCATGCCGCCTGAGAAATCCGGCGTTCTGGCGTCCCAACCGATCTGGTCGCAGCACCTCATAGTCCCGCTCCCAGACCACATCAATTGAGACGGGACACCGAGCGAGTGCACCTTCTCTGAGCAGTTGGTTCTCTGCTTCGGCCGGTGACAACTAGCGTGGCCGGACGAGGCTGGTGACATCTATCTCGACCAGCTGGTGACAGATGGCTTGACCAGTGCGAGGCGAATGCGCAGGTCGAGGGGCGTCCTCGGTGACCACTAGCGCGACCGGTCACAGGGGTGGTCAGATTTTCGTTTTGTGCTCTCGTGTAGCGCTGCCGTCTGGGGGTATCTGGCTGGAAGCAGCCGTGTGGCTTGCTCCGGATGAGGGTGGCGGTATGGCTGCTGTGGTGTCCCAAAACGAGTGTGAGTCGCTACTCGGCCGCCCGATCATGTCCGCGATGGCCTTGGACGGCATCGAACCGATCGCTGGGGCCAGGCATGCTGCCCGTAGTTTCATGACCGCGGTGCAGGCGGTTCACGGGCTTCCGGTGTCGGACCGTGCGATGAGCATGGTGGAGCTGGTGGTCAGCGAGTTGGTGACCAACGCCTACAAGTACGCGCCCGGGCCGTGTCTGCTGGAGCTCGAGGTCGGCGCCGGTGCCGTGGAGATCAGCGTGTGGGACACCGGCGCGCAGTTGCCCGCGGTGAGTGCGGCTGATCCGAGTCGGATCGGGCAGCACGGCTTGGAGATCGCGATGGCGGTGTGCCGCAGTTTCGAGGTGCGGCGCGAGCCCGTGGGCAAGCGAGTGAAGGTCACGATAGGGCTGGCCGACGACCCCGGCGGGGACCAGGCCGGCCGCCTCCTGTGATCATGCTTGGTCCTGACTCGCGATCCACACCCCGGTCAGGGGAGGCCGCGCCAGGATCCGCCGACGACCGTGTGCCGGGCGGCTGCGGCGGTAGTGGGCCCATGTGCGTCGGGCGGCCATGAGCGGAGCCCAGGGCGGTGATCCGGCACGGACGGCAGGGTGTCCGGCGCCCGGCGGCCGGGAGTGCTAGAAACAATGATCCGCATGCGCACGTGCTGGGTGTATCAGTTTCGCGACGGCCCGGAGCGACAGGTCGCCGAGGTCCTGGCCGAGGGTGACGCAAAGCCCCGGCAGATCCTCGTACGGCAGTGCCGTTCGCGTGGGCTGGTGGACGGGTACGTTCTGCGGCACGCCGACGCTTCGACCCGGGTTGCCGTCTACACCTGGGTGCGGCGGGGCGAGCCTGAGCCGGTGACCGCCCATCTGCTGGAGCTCTTGGCCGAGGTCTGCCCCCAGGAAAATACCTGAGGGATCTGTTCGGCCCGGAGGCCATCACGGTGCGGTGAACGGCAGGGCACCGCTGGTGTGGCATCCGTCCTTGTGCCGGTGGCTCGCCCGGCTCGGCGTCCGATGAGATGCCCAGCGCTGCCGTCATGCCATCCATCCCCAACGAATCGTCCCTGTCGCGGTTACGGCCCGCGCCCACGCCCGGCCACCGCAGCCGTGCGGCATTGGTACCAGCGCTGGCGGTGGAATGCGTGGACAGGGCCGACGATGGTGCTAGCGAGCGCGGAGGGCGCTCACCTTGCCGCCGGACGGACGGACGGACGGCGACGGCGACGGCGACGGTGGTGGTGGTGAGGACCAGACGGTTGGCCCTCGGCCAGCGAAGCTCCGGTGCTGTCGTTCGGGTCGGGGGTGCGCATGTGAGGGGGCAGCGAACTGCCGTTCTTGACGGTCACCTCGACGCGGTCGGGGTGCGCGGCCGGGGCGAGGGTTGCTGCCGCCGTCGTGGCGCAGGGCGTTGGTGACGAGCTCGGAGAGACCAGGATCACGCTTTCCTTGCCCTCGGCTGCGATCGGGGGGCGGAGATCTCCGAGGAAGCGGCGGGTACTCCCACGCGCGCTGCGGACGGATGCGGCGGGAGCTACTGGGTGGGACGCCAACGCTCATCGTGGCGATCCGGGTCACCTGGTCTCTGATTGTCGAGTCCGCCCATTGAGGAGCTTGCGCCCTGGCCTGCGGGGATCAGGGCGACGATGACCTGCCTTGCGCCCTCGACCTACTCCGCTCCTGACCGAGGCCGACTACCTCCCCGTGGCACACACGAAAATCTGTGATGGCCGGAGTAGACATTGGGCGGTGTCGTGGTTATGGTTTCTCTCGTAACGCAGAGAGACCGCAGGGCCTGGCAGAGACGAACTGCCGGGCAGCAGTACTCGCGGTACAAGCAGTACCCGCAGGTGCAGTGCGTAGGACGGTGCGGTGGTGGAGTTCCGAAGCCAGGTTGGTTGCATGGCGGCGACGGGACTGACGACCGGACCGGGTGGCCCGCAGTGATCAGGGGCCGCCGTGAGCAGTACCGCAGTTAACGCAGTGGAAGTACCCGCATTTCGCAGTACCAGCAGTGAAGTCAGTGAGTGGTACCTCGGTGAACGCGTCGCAGTATGGGGCGGGTGCACCGGGAGGTTCGGCAGTGGGGTTCTAAGCCAGAGCAGTTGCAGGATGGGCGACGGGGCTGGCTGCCGGAACGTGGCGCTCGGTCAGGCCACGAGCAGTACAAAGCGGTTCGCAGTACAGCAGTAAGTGCAGTATCCGCAGTTCGCAGTAGCAGTACCCAGCAGTGAAGTGAGTGGAGCGGTACCTCGGTGAAGGCGTCGGCTGCGGGCGCGCGCATCGGGAGGTTCGGCAGTGGGGTTCTAAGCCAGAGCAGTTGCAGGATGGGCGACGGGGCTGGCTGCCGAAGCGTGGCGCTCGGTCAGGCCACTGAGCAGTTCGCAACACCAGCAGTACCCGCAGTAGAGCAGTACCAGCAGTACGCAGTACCCCGCAGGTAGATAGTTGATCACTGAGGGATGAACGGAGGAGCTTAGCGCCATCAGGATCGCCCGGGCCGGCAGGTTGAAGCCCGGGTACCGCAGGACATCGTTAGTGAGGTGGTCTCCGGTCAAGCAACCGCGATCCCCGCACCCCCGGCAGCGGTAAGGCCAGGCACGCGGAAACAGAAGGCCGGCGCAGTACCAGGGCCGGCAGATGGTGTAGCAGTTCCTTCGGGGCCCTGGTGCCATAGGCACCAGGGCCCCTCCGTACGCTCGGTGAGAGAGGTGCAGTGACCGCAGACGACTCCTTCGGCCGTCTCGATGACGACGACTACCCCGCCTACACCATGGGCCGGGCCGCCGAAATGCTCGGCACCACCCAGGGCTTCCTCCGCGCCATCGGAGACGCCCACCTCATCACCCCGCTGCGCTCCGCCGGTGGTCACCGCCGCTACTCCCGCTACCAGCTGCGCATCGCCGCCCGCGCCCGCGAGCTCGTCGACCAGGGCACCTCTGTAGAGGCCGCCTGTCGCATCGTCATCCTCGAAGACCAGCTCGAGGAAGCCCAGCGCGTCAACGCCGAGTACCGGCGGGCCACCGGATCGGTAGGCCCGGCGGATGCCACTGCCGCGGCCTGAGCTGGGAGCGCCCGCCGGGTGACGGCGGGTCCCGTGCAGCCCGGTTGGGGTGTGCCATACGGGTCGTCTTCTCTGGTGACAGGGGGTGCGGGCGTGTAGCGTCTGGGGCAGCTGTCGTGGTTCGGAAGTCTCCTTTGCCCACGCCTTGGTGTGGGCGTTTTGCTGTGCTGTGCCGCAGGAACCAGGACGATCACCTCCGTCTTCCGCAAGGTGTGGGAGGCGTTCATCGACTGGAAGGCATGAGACATGGCTACGGGAACTGTGAAGTGGTTCAACGCTGAGAAGGGCTTCGGCTTCATCGCGCAGGAGGGCGGCGGTCCGGACGTCTTCGCCCACTACTCGGCGATTAATTCCTCGGGGTTCCGTGAGCTCCAGGAGGGCCAGGTCGTGACGTTCGACGTCACCCAGGGCCAGAAGGGCCCCCAGGCCGAGAACATCAGCCCGGCCTAACCCCCTTCCGATTCCCCCCGGGGTGCCCCGAGTACCCCGGGCGCAACGGTCCAAGAAGTTAGCCGCCGGCGAGCGTGGCGGCCGCGGCGGAAAAGACGCCCATCACGCCCACCGCATTCCGACCTTGGACAGCTGCTCGACGCGTTCGGGTGTCAGTGCGGCGCCGCGCCGGCGCTGGTTGTCGATCCACATCCCGAGCTTCAGCGCCACGTCCTGCTGTGCCTGGCCGTCGCCGCCGGTGGTGATGGTTTCGACGTGCTTGCGGGGCACGGTGAGGTGGCCCTCGCGGGCGTAGAACTGCTGGGCGGCGGCGTAGTGCATGGCCCACTTGTCGGCCTGGCTGGTGCGCGCCTTCGGCTTCTCGGCCTCGGTCGCGGGCTCGATGCCGAGGATCTGTTCGCACATCCACTGCTGGACTGGGGTGAGCTGGTCCCAGCCGTGCCGAACCGAGGTGACCCACCGGCCCAGATCCTCGCCCTGGCGCATGACTTCGCCCACCACGGTGGGAAGTGCCTGGCCAGTGTCCAGGTGCTGGCGGACCAGGTGGAAGCAGCGCTGCCACGTCACAGGCCACACCGGGCACCAGGACGGGTCGATGTCCTCGAGCTGCTCGCGGCGCTTGCGTGTCATCGCGCCGGCAGACGACTCCACGGGCAGGCCCTCGGCCCGCCGCTGCTCGATCTCCCGCCCCTTGCGCGCGGCGGCCCGCGCGTTCTTCAGCCAGATTCCCACCTGCGCGCCCTGGTAGGCGGCGTCGACCGGTGCCAGGAGGTGCCCGCGTGCGGCGGCCCACCCGCGTGCGGCGGCCAGTCCTTCCTGCCAGGCGACGTCGAAGTGGGACCAGACCATGCCGAGCTTCTCCAGCTGGGCGATGCGGTCTTCGTCCATGTCGCCGCGGGCGTAGAAGCGGCGGGCGTCGGCGGTCCACTGCCCGAGCGGGAAGTTCGCCAGGGAGGCTGGCCACCCGGCCTTCTCCGCTTCCTCGGCGGCCGGGACGCGGAACGTGAACGGGACCTTGAGGTCGCCGTGTTCGCGGGCGTAGATGACGGCGGCTTCCACCCCGCGGCGCCAGTGCTCGTGTTCGGGGTTGAAGACGCGCAGGTTGATGAACGCGGCGAGAGCGGCCGGGTCGCGGGGCGTGGAGAACTTCAGGAGGGCCGTGGCGGGGGCGCTGACGCTGCCGGAGCCGCTCCTGCTGCCGCTGCGTTCGCTGACAGGCGTGTAGCGGCTCGGGGCCTGCTGCTCTGCGAGGGTCTCCACGATCCTGGCGTCGTGGGCCCGCAGCGCCTCCAGGAGCTTGGCGAGTCCGCCGTACGCCTTCGAGGTGAGCATGTTGTCCGCGGTCTCGCCGGGCCAGAGGAGGATCGGCACCACGAGCGAGGCCGTCTTGCCCTCGCCGGGCTGCATCCGCAGGGCACGCCCCACGGCCTGGACGAGGTCAGGCATCGAGCCGCGGACGTCGGCCCAGAAGACGGAGTCGCAGTTATTGGTGTCGACGCCCTCCCCGAGGACCTTCACGGACCCGAGGTAGCCCTTCTCCACGACGGTGCCGTCGGTGGCGATTCCCTCGGCGAACTCGGCGAGGACGCGGCGGCGGTGGAGCGCTTGTGCTCCCCGCACAGCCAGTCCGCCCACACGGTGGCCGGGTACAGCTCGGGGTCGTTGGCGTTCAGCTGCGCGGTGACGTGGGGCAGGCCGGCGGCGAAGGCTTCAGCCTCCTTCACCACGTGGTGGAAGACGAGCGTGCGCCGGAAGCACTCCTCCGCCGACGCCTTCACCAGCGCGGTCTGCAGTGCCGCGATCCGCGCCCCGCGGACGGTGTCGGAGCGGCTCTCGGCGCCCAGGAGCTGGGCGGCTTGGAGCTGGGTGTCCGTGACGTCCACGCAGACGACCTGGTAGGGGGCGCAGATGCCCCGGTCGATCGCCTCGGAGAGCGACAGGGTGAAGCAGCGACTGCCGAACGGACCGTCCGGATCGTCGTCCATGCTCGCGACCAGCTCGCCCGGCGCACCGGCCTGCTCCGGGTCCTCGTCCCCGAGCTGCCACATCCGGGGCGTGGCCGTCATGTACAGCCGACGGAAGGCCGGGATGCGGGTGTTGTCGTGAATGACCGCCCACGGCTTCCCGATCCGGCCCGAGGTCCGGTGCGCCTCGTCGACCACGATGAGGTCCCAGGCCGGGAGGCCGGCGTTGTGGGCCTTCTCCAGGGTGCCCAGGCCGAGGGAGACGTACGTGGCGTAGACGGTGACCTTCTCCAGACCCCGCGTCCACTCCACCAGTTCGACCGGGTCCGTGGTGTTGGGGAAGGAAACCTCCTCGCCCCGCAGTGAGGACACCCCGATCATCGGGCCCCGGCGGCCGCCCTCGCGCCACGCGGCCTCCGTCTGGGCGAGCAGGTCTAGCGAGGGCAAAGAGCACCAGCACCCGGCCCGCGTGGAGCTCCTCCGCGCTTCGGGTGGCGACGAGGGTCTTTCCGGAGCCGGTCGACATGATCACCTGCGTGCGCAGCCCGCCCAGTGGGACGATCGATCGTCGAGGCATTTGCAGGGCACGAACTACCGCTTCCACGGCTTCTCGCTGGTGAGGACGGAGTTCCTTGGCCATTCGCACATTCTGCCTGGCCGCCCAGCAGTCGCAGTTCGCTTGGACTGAATCGGCCAGGGCGGTCGGTGCCGACTCGCTCCTACCCCGGGGCGGCGGCCACTGGGGTTACAGACGCTTCGAGGAAGCGGGGGGTTCTCCCAGACTCGGGTCGCCTGGTGTGCCGAAGAAGTCGGCGTCCCACGTGACGAGCTTGTCTCGCAGGCGGGCGAAATCGGCAGCAAGGTCCCAGACGTCCTCGCTGGACACAAGCCCGAACTCTGGGCGGCCCAGGCCCTTCGTGCCTTTGATGATCCGCCACCCGTGTACCTCTTCGTCATACACCCAGGAGCTATGGATGTACCGGTTGCGCTCGGCGAAACCTGCCGTACAAAGGTCCAGGTCATGCAGAAGTCCAGAACGCTTCTGAGTGGGAATTTGTTCTGCTGAAAACGCTGCCAACCGAGCCTTTGATGGGGATTCTTGAAAACGGCCGCTGCCGCTCTTCGCCTCACTTCGTTGCAGCGTGAACGGTGTGGGGAAGATGGGGAGCCCGAGAGCATGCGTGGGCCCCGCCCAACCTCAGGTCGGCGGCGGTCTCATAAAAACAAATGT